>DRQL01000089.1 GCA_011371465.1 Gammaproteobacteria bacterium
AACAGAGACTGGCGTCACAAGGAGCTTTTGTGAAATCCACCACCCTACTATGTATCCTGCTGTTCGGGATGATCACCACCGCCGTTGCAGAAACCCGTTACGTCAGTGACCGGCTGGAAATCCAGATGCGCACCGGCAAGGGCACCAAGTTCAGAATCTTGCGCATGCTGCCCAGCGGCACCCCGCTGGAAGTCCTGGAGACCGACCAGGAGAACGGCTACACGCGGGTACGGGCACCGGGCGGAGTGGAAGGCTGGGTCCTCAGCCGACTGCTGATGAAGGGTCAGGCAGCACGCGACAAACTGGCAAACGCCGAGAAGCGACTGGCCAGCCTGGAGCTGGAAAACCGCAAGCTCAGCAGCGCGCTGGAAAACCTGAAAAAGGAAAAAGGTGGCAGTGACCAGGAGCGCCAGCAACTGAGCAAGGAAAACCGCCGCCTCAGCCAGGAACTCGAGAATATTCGCCGTACCGCTTCCAGTTCGCTGGCGATCGACGCGGAAAACAAGGATCTCAAGAGTCGCATCGTCGCCTACGAGCGGCAGGTCCAGAGCCTGCAGCAGGAAAACAGCGGGTTGAAAGACCGCACCGCGCGCGACTGGTTCATGGTCGGTGCCGGCGTGGTGATCCTCGGCATGATCATCGGCCTGATCATCCCGCGCATTCGCTGGCGCAAGAAATCCAGCTGGGACACGCTGTAGATACCAGGGGGGGGTTAAGCGTTGGCCGACGTCACGGTTCGGGACACGCGGTAAATACATCCCTGTACGCTCGACGGCCGCATCCCTGCGGCCGACGGTCCCGAACCGTGACGTCGGCCAACACTTTGTATCAGCAGCTACTCGTCTGTCACACAGCCCTGTGATGCGTCTTTAACGTTCTTGATGTACTTGTGCAGGGTCCCGCGCTCGGCCTTGTAGGGCGGCATCTGCCAGGCCGCACGGCGCTGTTCCATTTCCGCATCACTGATATCGACGCTGAGGCTTTGCGTCCCGGCGTCGATGGAAATCACGTCGCCGTTACGGATCAGACCGATGGGGCCACCTTCCTGCGCCTCGGGCACGACGTGGCCGATAATGAAGCCGTGTGAACCGCCGGAGAAGCGTCCGTCGGTAATGAGGGCGACGTCCTTGCCCAGGCCCGCGCCCATGATGGCCGATGTCGGCGTCAGCATTTCCGGCATACCCGGACCGCCTTTGGGTCCTTCGAAGCGGATGACCACCACATCCCCCTTCCGAATCTCCCCGTTTTCCAGGCCCGCGAGCATATCCTCCTCGCAGTCATAGACCCGCGCCGGGCCGGAAAACGTCAGTCCTTCCTTGCCGGTGATCTTGGCCACCGAGCCGCCCGGCGCCAGGTTGCCCTTGAGGATCTGTATGTGGGCGGTGGCCTTGATCGGTTTTTCCACCGGCAGGAACACATCCTGGCCAGGCTTCAGGCCCGGCAGGTCGGCAACATTTTCCGCCAGCGTGTTGCCGGTTACGGTCAGGCAATCCCCGTTCATCAACCCCTGCTCCAGCAGGTACTTGATGACTGCCGGGGTACCACCGACATCGTGCAGGTCCTCCATTACGTAGCGACCGGAAGGTTTCAGGTCGGCGAGGAAGGGGACCCGGTCACTGGTTTTCTGGAAGTCTTCGATATCCAGCGACACGCCGACCGCGCGCGCCATGGCGATCAGGTGCAGCACGGCATTGGTCGAACCACCCAGCGCCATGACGATCACCATGGCATTCTCGAACGCCTCGCGGGTCATGATGTCGCGCGGTTTGATGTCTTTCTCCAGCAACGTGCGGATTGCCTGACCTGCCTGCAGGCACTCTTCCAGCTTGCCGGTGTCGACGGCCGGGATGGAGGAACTGTAGGGCAGGCTCATGCCCAGCGCCTCGATGGCGGATGCCATGGTGTTGGCCGTGTACATACCGCCGCAGGCACCCGCGCCCGGGCAGGAATGGGCGACGATCTGTTGCCGTTCTTCATCGTCGATCTTGCCCGCGATGTATTCACCGTAACTCTGGAATGCCGAGACAATATCGAGCGTCGCGTTCTTCCAGTGTCCAGGCTTGATGGTGCCACCGTAGACCATCAGCGAGGGCCTGTTGATGCGCCCCATGGCCATCAGCACGCCGGGCATGTTCTTGTCACAACCGGGAATGGAGATGTTGGCGTCGTACCACTGGGCATTCATGACGGTTTCGATCGAGTCCGCGATGATGTCACGCGACTGCAGCGAATAACTCATGCCATCCGTACCCATCGAGATCCCGTCGCTGACCCCGATGGTATTGAAACGCATCCCGACCAGGCCGGCGGCCCTGACACCTTTTTTTACCTGCGCGGCCAGGTCGTTGAGGTGCATATTGCAGGTATTCCCCTCCCACCAGACGCTGGAGATGCCTACCTCGGCTTTTTTCATGTCTTCGGGCTCAAGACCCGTGCCGTACAGCATGGCCTGGGACGCGCCCTGGGAACGGGGCTCAGTGATACGTGAACTGAATCGGTTCAGCTTTTCTGCCATAGCGATTTCTCAAGACCTGCCGGTGGGACACGGGGCGCTATTGTACCCCTGTTGCGTGGTGGCTCCAACGCCCGGAATGGCGGTACAATGACCGCACAGCCGGTTCATTTGTCACTGTTTCGGGCA
>DRQL01000090.1 GCA_011371465.1 Gammaproteobacteria bacterium
CCGTCCGGGTGGGTCATGGCATCCGGCTGTTTGCAGAGATCGAGCAGGGTACGGGCCACGCGGCCGGTAACGTCGAGGAAGGCCAGGTCGCTGACCTTGCGGCTGGTGTGCCGCAGGCGGGTCGCCATTTGCCCGGCCAGCGCAAACAGGATGCCGGCGTCCTCTTCAGCCAGCTGCCGGTAGCGGCTGTAGCTGATCTCCGCCAGCTCGCACTGGGTGCGGGTGCGGATCCAGGCGCTGCGGTTGCTGTCTTCGCCGAACAGGCCCATTTCGCCGAAGAAGTCACCGGGATTGAGGTAGGCCAGCACGATTTCGTGGCCGTCCTCGTCCTCGATCAATACCGTGACCGACCCTTCCACGATGTAATACAGCACATCGGACTGGTCGCCGGCGTAGATGATGACGCTCTTGGCCGGGTAACGCCGCCGGTGGCAGTGTTCCAGGAAATCGTCAATGGTCGAGTCGCCGACCGGGGGTGGTGTAACGGGTATTGTATTTGGCATCATCAGAATGTACCTTCGCGGACCCTTGTCCCTCATATAGCGTTTGATTGGCGTGATTCATTAGCTTATGCAAGCAATGGGCCAGCCTGATTTGTGACAGGGGTCTCATTGTTGCCGGTTGAGCGGGGAAGTGGATGAAAGCGCGAATCAAATGGGTCCAGGATGCCACCTTCCTGGGCGAATCCGGGAGCGGTCACGCGGTCGTCATGGACGGTCCGCCGGATCACGGGGGACGTAATCTTGGCGTTCGGCCGATGGAGATGCTGCTGCTGGGTATGGGGGGCTGTACCGCGTTTGACGTGGTCAGCATCCTGAAGAAATCCCGTCAGGATATCCGCGACTGTGTGGCCGAGATCGAGGCCGGGCGCGCGGACCGGGAACCGAAGGTATTTACCCGCATTCACGTGCATTTCATCGTTACCGGCAAGGATTTGAGCGAAAAGCGGGTGGCGCGTGCCGTGGAACTGTCGGCGCAGAAGTATTGCTCCGCGTCCATCATGCTGGGCAAGACCGCGACCATCACACACGATTTTGAAATTAGACCCTAGCCATGCAGCGTCCTCTACCAACCGCGGGATTGCGGCACGTTGCCCTGCAGGTGCGGGATTTGCGCGCCGCGGAGCGTTTTTACGTGGACCTGCTGGGCATGCAGGTCGAGTGGCGACCGGACCCGGACAACCTCTACCTGTCGTCCGGTAACGACAACCTGGCATTGCACACTACAGACAGGGACTTCGGGACCGGCCAGGTCCTGGACCATATCGGGTTCATCCTGAAGACGCCCGAAGACGTGGATAGCTGGCACGCCTGGCTGCTGGCGAACGACGTGGAAATGAAGTCCGCGCCGCGTACCCACCGTGACGGTGCGCGCAGTTTCTACTGTGTCGGTCCGGAACAGGTCATCGTGCAGATGATATACCACCCCCCCATTGCGGACCGGTAGCAGGTGGTCACCGTGCCGGTAAAATCCGCCATGAAAAAAATCAGCCTGGAAGGGTTCAACAACCTGACCAAGACGCTGAGCTTCAATATCTACGACATCTGTTACGCCAATACCCCGGCACACAAGCGCGAGTACATCGAGTACATCAACGGGGCCTACAATGCCGAGCGTCTTACCCAGATCCTGACCGATGTCTGCAACATCATTGATGCCACGATTCTCAATATCGCCCGCCAGGACTATGAGCCGCTGGGTTCCAGCGTCACCATGCTGATTGCCGAGGAAGAAGTCGGTCCGTCCGGGATGCCCAACACGGCCAGCCCCGGTCCCTTACCGGAAACCGTGGTGGCACACCTGGACAAGAGCCACGTGACGGTACACACCTATCCAGAGAGTCACCCCGATAACGGCATCAGTACCTTTCGCGCCGATATCGACGTCTCGACCTGCGGCCGGGTGTCCCCGCTGAAGGCGCTGAATTACCTCATCCACAGTTTCGAGTCCGATATCGTGATCATGGACTACCGGGTGCGCGGTTTCACCCGCGATGTGCGTGGCCGTAAACATTTTATCGACCATAAAATCAACTCCATCCAGAATTTCCTGTCGCGCGATACGCGCGAGCGCTACCAGATGGTGGACGTCAACGTGTACCAGGAGAACATCTTCCACACCAAGATGCGGCTCAAGGATCTGGCGCTGGACGACTACATGTTCGGCGGCGGGGAAAAGGCGCTGAAGGATGCCGAAAAACGCAGGATCAGCCGCCAGGTCGAACACGAAATCATGGAAATATTTTCCGGTCGAAACTTGCCGAAACGGTGATTTGGGGGGAAACTCGGTCCATGGAAACACGTCAGTACAGTCCACTGGACCGCCTGGTCATGAATGTCGACCAGGCCTTGCGTACCCTGGCGGGCAAACCGCTGGTGACCGAACGCCCCAATCCGGCTCGCGACTGTGCCGGGGAGACGGAACTCAGCGCCGCCGAAAAAGACCAGTCGGTCCGCTTGATGCGCGTAAACCACAGTGGCGAGGTCGCTGCGCAGGCGCTGTACCAGGGGCAGGCGTTGACGGCGCGGCTGGACGGTGTGCGCGAGCGCATGGAACGTGCGGCTGACGAGGAAAACGATCACCTCGAATGGTGCGAGCAACGGGTCAGGGAGCTCGGCGGACGCCTCAGCCTGCTCAACCCGGTCTGGTACCTGGGCTCGTTTGCCATCGGTGCCGGTGCCGGTCTGGTCGGTGACCGGTGGAGCCTCGGTTTCGTGGTCGAAACGGAAAAACAGGTGGTCGATCACCTCGACGAGCACCTGGAGCAGATTTCTGAAAAAGACGTGAAAAGCCGCGCTATCCTGGAGCAGATGAAGCAGGATGAGGCGCGGCATGGCGCAGCTGCAAAGCTGGCCGGTGGCGCCGAGCTGCCACAGCCGGTCCGGAAACTGATGCGGCTGACATCGAAAATCATGACCGGCACCGCCGCCCTGGTCTAGCGCGGATGGCTGTGCGCCGTTTCGAGGGTATCCAGCCCGACCTGCACCCGACGGTGTACGTGGACGAACTGGCGCTGGTATCCGGTGCCGTGAAAATCGGTGCGGACAGTTCCGTCTGGCCGATGAGCGTGGTGCGCGGCGACGTGAACCATATCGAAATCGGCGCGCGCACCAATATCCAGGACGGTTGCGTGCTGCACGTTACCCACGATAGCGAGTTTGCCGAAGGTGGCATGCCCTTGCGTATCGGTGACGGCGTGACCGTAGGGCACAAGGCCGTATTGCACGCCTGTACGATTGAAGATGGCTGCCTGATCGGCATGGGCGCAATCGTGCTGGACGGAGCCGTGGTGCGCCGTGGCGCCATTGTTGGTGCCGGCGCGCTGGTGCCGCCCAACAAGGAGCTGGAAGGCGGGTGCCTGTATGTCGGGGCGCCGGTCAAACGGGTGCGCGAGCTGACGGCGAAAGAAAAGCAGTTCCTGGACTATTCTGCCGAACACTATGTACAACTGAAAAACCGGCACCGGCAATCCGGCTGATTGCTTTCGCGGTCAGGGGACCGCTCCTGCCGGTGAGGTCAGCGCTTCATTGAATCGAAGAACTCGTTGTTGGTCTTGACGGCCTTGAGCCGGTCGAGCAGGAACTCCATCGCTGCCAGGTCTTCCATCGGGTGCAGCAGCTTGCGCAGTACCCAGATTTTCTGCAGTTCGTCCGGCTTGGTGAGCAGTTCCTCGCGCCGCGTGCCGGAGCGGTTGATGCTGATGGCCGGGTACACGCGTTTCTCGGCAACTTTCCGGTCCAGGTGGATCTCCATGTTGCCGGTACCCTTGAATTCTTCATAGATCACGTCATCCATGCGCGAACCGGTTTCCACCAGTGCGGTGGCGATGATGGTGAGCGAGCCGCCTTCCTCGATATTGCGCGCGGCACCGAAAAAGCGTTTGGGACGGTGCAGTGCGTTGGCGTCGACACCACCGGTGAGTACCTTGCCCGAAGACGGGATCACGGTGTTGTAGGCGCGCGCCAGGCGGGTGATAGAGTCCAGCAGGATGACGACGTCGTGCTTGTGTTCCACCAGGCGTTTGGCTTTTTCGATGACCATTTCCGCCACCTGCACGTGGCGGCTGGCCGGTTCGTCGAAGGTGGAGGAGACCACTTCGCCGCGCACCGAGCGGGCCATCTCGGTCACCTCTTCGGGACGTTCGTCGATCAGCAGAACGATCAGGTAGCATTCCGGGTGGTTGGCCGTGATCGATTGGGCAACATTCTGCAGCAGCATGGTCTTGCCCGCCTTGGGCGGTGACACGATCAGGCCGCGTTGTCCCTTGCCAATGGGGGAGGCCAGGTCGATCACGCGTGCGGTGATGTCCTCGGTACTGCCGTTGCCCAGCTCCAGTTTGAGCCGCTCGTCCGGGTGCAGCGGTGTCAGGTTTTCAAACAGCACCTTGCCCTTGGCGTTTTCCGGCTTGTCGAAATTGATTTCACTGACTTTCAGCAGGGCGAAATAGCGCTCGCCCTCCTTGGGCGGCCGTATTTTCCCCGACACCGTGTCGCCGGTGCGCAGGCCGAAGCGTCGAATCTGGCTGGGCGAGACATAGATGTCATCGGGTCCGGCCAGGTAGGAGCTGTCAGCGGAACGCAGGAAGCCGAAACCGTCCTGCAGTATTTCCAGTACGCCATCGCCGAAAATATCCTCACCGCTTTTTGCGTGGGATTTGAGGATGGAGAAAATCACATCCTGTTTGCGTGCGCGGGTGCCTTCGATGCCCATGCCTTGCGCAATGGTGATCAGTTCGGTGGCGGGTTTTTGCTTCAGTTCAGTCAGATTCATAGTCGTTTTTGGTCTTTGATGTTGTATTGGCTTGCCACTGGAATGGTCGGCAGTGGTGCTTGCGGGTGCGCTGCTGTTGCAACAGCGTGTACCTGGTCAGTTTGTCGGTTTTACGGTCCCGGGTCCTCGCCGGACGAACCCGGTTATCCAGCTGGCGGTAATCACAGGTTGGTGTCGATAAATGCCGTCAGCTGGGACTTGGACAGTGCGCCAACCTTGGTGGCTTCAACGTTGCCGTTCTTGAACAGCATCAGCGTGGGAATACCGCGAATGCCGTACTTTGGTGGCGTCTGCGGGTTCTCGTCGATGTTCAGTTTGGCCACCTTGATCCTGCCCTGGTACTCGTTGGCAATCTCGGTCAGGATGGGGGCAATCATCTTGCACGGGCCGCACCATTCGGCCCAGTAATCCACCAGTACCGGTTCAGTGGATTCGATAACTTCATTTTGAAAGGATTCGTCGGTTAGAAAAACGATACTATCGCTCACGCTATGGGCTCCTGGCCATCTACTGTAAATTTGTATTGAATCGAAACGGGAGTGTTGAGTTTGAAACGCGGGCCTTCTCGGACTGTGCTGCCTGTATGCCCGCACTGTCGTCGAAATAACCAAAACCGGCACGCTTGCAATGCAGCGACGCCAATTTCAGCCCAAATGACAGAAGATTGCAAGCCTAAAGCTGAGAATATGTTGATTAAATTCGTTATGCTTCGTACCCATGACAGAGGAACACTTGAGTAATTGCACCTTCGGCAGCTTTGATTTGCCAGAAAGTCTGATGCAAGGCATTGAGGAGTCAGGTTTTATTGCCTGCACCCCCATCCAGGAGAAAACCTTGCCGCTTACCCTTGCGGGTAAGGATGTAGCCGGTCAGGCGCAAACGGGTACCGGTAAAACTGCCGCATTCCTGATTGCGACCTTTAATCACCTGCTGCGTAACCCGGTCGAGGAGCCGCGCAAACCGAACCAGGTCCGGGCGCTGATCCTGGCCCCCACGCGCGAACTGGCCATTCAGATCCACAAGGATGCGCTGACACTGGGCCGCCATACCGGACTCGTGCTGGGGCTTGCGTACGGCGGGACGGACTACGACCTGCAGCGCAAACAGCTGAGCGATGGCGTGGATGTGCTGATTGGTACACCCGGACGCATTATCGATTATTTCAAGCAGCATGTATTCGACCTGCGCAAGGCACAGGTCGTGGTGCTCGATGAAGCGGACCGGATGTTTGACCTCGGCTTTATCAAGGACGTGCGTTTTCTGCTGCGGCGTTGCCCGCCGCCGGAACAGCGACTGGGCCTGCTGTTTTCCGCCACCCTGTCGTTCCGGGTCAGCGAACTGGCCTACGAGCACATGAATCACCCGGAATCAGTGGAGGTCGAATCGGAACAGGTAACCGCGCAGCATGTCCGCCAGGTGCTGTACCACACCGCCAACGAGGACAAGATCCCCCTGTTGCTGGGCCTGATGGGGCGCATGGGCGCGCATCGCAGCATTGTGTTCGTCAATACCAAGCGCGACGGGGAAAAGGTCTGGAGTTACCTGGAGGGGAACGGGTTCCGGTCCGCCATTCTGTCGGGTGACGTGCCGCAGAAAAAGCGTCAGTCGCTGCTGGCAAAATTCCAGGCGGGCGAGCTGGATATCCTGGTGGCTACCGACGTCGCCGCACGCGGTCTGCACATTCC
>DRQL01000091.1 GCA_011371465.1 Gammaproteobacteria bacterium
AGTCCATTCTCATGTCCCTGCCACCGGTAGTGAAATGGCGCTATGACTGGCATCCGCAGGCAGGCAGCCCGGAGGCCGAACTGTATGACCGTTTCCTGCAACCCCGGGACTGGCTGGCTCCCTGACTGGTAAATCCCGGCACATTGCAGGGTGAAAATCCGGGTGACTGATGTACTGTGTGAAACCATTCGAACAACGGCTCAGAGAGACGGGTACATGAACACAAAAAAATGGGAATGCACGGTTTGCGGTTTTATCTACGATGAAGCGCAGGGGCTACCGGAAGACGGCATCGCGCCCGGTACCGCGTGGGATGACATTCCGGATGACTGGGAATGCCCGGAATGCGGTGTCTCCAAGGATGATTTTGAAATGGTGGAAGTCACCTCCTGAACGAGCCACGACACGCATCCAGCGTGCAAAAAAAACCCCACCAAAAGGTGGGGTGAAAAACGCTTTTCAGCGTCGGAGGAGTCAGTCACACAACAACAAAGCTCTTGCAAGCTTCCTTGGGAATACGTCCTGCTGGCAAGACGTAGTCCCAAGGAATTCCATCCCTGGATAGGGATCGCCGACCTTATCCCTTGTAGCGGTCGGCGCGGCATAATCTTTAGCCATCCAGTGACTGCCGCTTCCCTTTCCTCGACAGTCTACGATGCAAGCGGGGTGCCAACTTTCACAGATGGACCCTATCTCTATGTATTTATTTAACTATTTGTGGATTCTTGCGAGCGGTGAGTCGCCGAGGCTGGTCGGGAACCGGCCGAAAACCGGCCCCGGGCGTCGAATTATTGCCGGATACTGACGGGATGCCGACGCAGCCAGGCGCTGGCACCGGCCGCGGTCAGGATGCACCACACGGCGAACAGTGCACCCGGCAGGGCCGTAGCCGGCTGGAAATGCTCCAGCGCCAGCGCCACGCCCAGACCGGCATTCTGCATACCGATTTCAATGGCGAGGGTCAGCTGGTGGCGCCGGTCAAAGCGATAACAGCGTGCCAGCCACCAGCCGGCCAGGTAACCCAGACCGTTTACCAGCACCACCATGAGCAACACCCAGGCACCCACCTGCGCGATCCGTTCCTGGTTGGCGGCAACCGCGTAACTGCAGATCACCACGATCGCAGCGGCCGCCAGTGCCGGTGACAACGCCCGCGCTGCCTGCACCTGCGCTCCCAGCAGACGGCGCAGCAGCATCCCCGCCCCCAGCGGCAACACCACCACCAGCACAATGGTCTTCACCATTGGCCAGAAAGGGATGACCAGGAACACACCGCCCAGCCACTTCACCAGCGCCGGTGTCAACAGGGGTGCGAGCAGGGTTGCGAAGGTGGTCAGTGCCACGGAGTAGGCCACGGCGCCACCAGCCAGGTACACGATAACGTTCGAGGCCATCGCGCCCGGCGCGCAGGCCACGATGATGAAACCCAGCGCAATCTCCTGTGGCAACGGCGCCAGCAGCGCCGCCAGCAGACCCAGCAGGGGCATGACCGTAAACTGGGTTGCCAGTCCCAGGCCGATCTGTCCCGGGCGGCGCAGGGTTTCCCGCAGCTCCGCGGGCTCGAGCACGATGCCGACTGCCAGCATGGTGGCAGCGAAAAACCACAGGAAGCTGGTTTTGAAAACCAGGAACAGCGGTGGGTGGAGGTAGGCCGCCACCGCACCAAGCAGGGTCAGCAGCGCCAGGTTACGGGCCACCCAGCGCGCGGGCGCGTAAGCGCCTACCACCTTCCCGTCCACGCGAGGTGCATGCACACCTTCAACCCAGGGTATCCGGCTTCCGTGTATGCGGTGACGGGACCGCGTTCACGTGACCGGCCAGGCGCCGGATGACCTGTGCCTCCGTCAGCAGTGTATCGAGACCGGCCGGTGCGGAAGGCGCTGGCTGCAGGTGCAACCGGTGTAACAGCTCATGGCGTTTCAGTACCTGGAAATATTCCTCGGGCTCCAGCAGGTGCGCAGCCAGTGCGAACCCGTTGTCGAGGTGGTCTCCGGCCGGCAGCCGTTTGCGCGCCATCAGCAACTGGCCGTACACCAGTTCCAGCTGTGCCCGTTGGCGCCGGGAGGTATACAGGGCCAGCAGATTGCGGAACAGCGGTGCTGTATCCCTGCCACACCAGTAGCGCACCACCAGGTCAGCGAGCCGTAACGGGAAGTCGCCGGGTCGGCCCGCGATCACCGATTGCAGCCGGCGCTGTATAGCGGGCAGGCAGGCAAGCGCCTGCGCCGGCAGCAGCGGCTCGGCAACCCAGCTGCCGAGCGGAACCCGCTGACCGGCAAGCAATTGCTGCAGCGTGTCGGGTATCGCCACCGGGACTCTCTGTGCGTCATCCATGACTCAATGTACACTGTAGCGTCAGGATACCCAACAGGAGCATGATCTTGTCCGCTTTCGAAACCGGCCGTGGCCAGTACCCGGGGGTGCGCATGCGACGCATGCGCAGCGATGAATTTTCCCGCCGCCTGATGCGCGAATCCAGGCTGGGCACAGACGACCTGGTCTACCCGCTGTTTGTGCTGGAAGGCAAAAACCGCAGCGAGCCGGTGGCTTCCATGCCGGGCGTCGAGCGGCTCAGCATCGATCTGCTGGTCAGGGAAGCGGAAACACTGGTGGAGCTGGGCATCCCGGCCATCGCCCTGTTTCCGGTGACCCCTGCGGAACAGAAAAGCGATGACGCACGCGAAGCCTACAACCCGGACGGACTGGCCCAGCGCGCGGTTCGAGCAGTAAAGCAGGCCTGTCCGCAACTGGGCGTGATCACGGACGTCGCCCTGGACCCGTTCACCAGCCACGGACAGGACGGCCTGATCGACTCCGGTGGCTACGTGCTTAACGATGCAACGGTCGAGGTACTGGTCAAACAGGCGCTCTCCCACGCGGAAGCCGGCGCCGACGTGGTAGCCCCTTCGGATATGATGGACGGCCGCATTGGCGCCATACGTTCCGCACTGGAGCAGGAGGGGCACGTCAATACGCGCATTCTTGCCTACTCCGCCAAGTACGCCTCCAGCTTCTATGGTCCCTTCCGCGATGCGGTGGGTTCGGCCGCCAGCCTCGGCTCGGGCAACAAATACAGCTACCAGATGGACCCGGCCAACAGTGACGAAGCCCTGTGGGAAGTCAGCCTCGACCTGGAAGAGGGCGCCGATATGGTCATGGTCAAACCCGGCATGCCGTACCTGGATATTGTGCGGCGCGTCAAGGACCAGTTCGGTGCGCCGGTTTTTGTCTACCAGGTCAGCGGGGAATACGCCATGCTGATGGCTGCAGCACAGCAGGGCTGGCTGGATGAAAAAGCCGTCGTCATGGAATCCCTGCTGTGCTTCAAACGCGCAGGGGCCGACGCGATCCTTACCTATTTTGCGAAACGCGCGGCAGGCTGGTTACGCGACACATGACGGGGGCGGACAGGGTTGCCCGTTACGCCGTAATGGGCAACCCGATCGAACACAGCCAGTCGCCTCGCATACACCGGCTGTTCGCCGAACAAACCGGCCGGTCGATCGTGTACGATGCGATCCTGGTTGCCCCCGGGCACTTTGCCGAAGCAGTAAACGATTTCATCCAGCAGGCCGGCCAGGGACTGAATGTCACGGTGCCGTTCAAGCAGGATGCGTGGCTCATCGCCGACCGGCTGAGTGAGCGTGCGCAACGTGCCGGCGCAGTCAATACGCTTACGGTAACCGCGGATGGCACCCTGGCGGGCGACAACACGGACGGGGCCGGCCTGGTGCGTGACCTGACCGGCAACCTGGGCCAGACCCTGGCCGGTAAACAGCTACTGGTGCTGGGCGCCGGCGGTGCCGCGCGCGGCATCCTGGCGCCGTTGCTGGAACAGCGCCCGGCACGCCTGGTCATCGCCAACCGGACGGTTGAACGCGCACGGGAACTCGCCGTGCAGTTTGCCGACCTGGGCGACCTGCAGGGCTGCGGCTTTGCCGACCTGGCAGGCAGCCGCTTCGATATCGTCATCAATGCAACCGCGGCCGGCCTGCAGGGACAGGTCCCCGAACTGCCCGACGGGATCATGGACGCGGACAGCTGCAGCTACGACCTGATGTACGCCCCGGAACCCACTGCATTTGTGCGTTATGCGCGGCAACTCGGTGTGCGGTCGGCATTCGACGGCCTGGGCATGCTGGTGGAACAGGCAGCGGAATCGTTCCTGGTCTGGCACGGCATACTGCCGGACACCGCAGCGGTAATCACCGCCCTGCGCCGGCCGTAATCACCTCAGCGCATGGTAACCAGTTCCTCCGCACTGGTGGGATGAATCGCCACCGTATCATCCAGGTCCTGCTTGCTGGCACCCATGCGAATGGCTACCGCAAACCCCTGCAGCATTTCATCGGCGCCCGGCCCGATCACGTGGCAACCCACCACTTTTTCCCGTGCACCCACGGTCACCAGTTTCATGGCGGTTTTCTGTTTGCGCTCCGTCAACGCGTTGTACATGGCAGTAAAGCGGGTCTGATACACCTTGACCGAGTCGCCGTGCCGGTCGCGCGCAATACTCTCGGTTAAACCCACGGTGCCGATCGGCGGGTGGCTGAACACCACCGTCGGTATATTCTCGTAGGAGAGGTGCCTGTCCTGCATGCCGCCAAACAGACGGTCAGCGAGACGGCGTCCCGCGGCAATCGCCACCGGGGTCAACTGCGCTCGCCCGGTCACGTCACCAATCGCATACACCTTGTCGACATTGGTCTGCTGGAATTTGTCGGTCGGGATATATCCCTGCTCATCCGTGTTGACACCGGCAGCCGCCAGGTCGAGCGCCTGCGTCAACGGGTAACGGCCGATCGCCCAGATCAGTTCGTCGAAGCCCTCCAGCCGCTGTCCGTTTTCACATTCGATACACAGGGAGCCATCCGCCTCCCGGGCGATCTCCCTGACCTGGGTACGGGCCAGGATATCGATACCGTCACCGAACATTTCCTCGGTCAGGTTTTCCCGCAGCATGGCGTCGAAATTGCGTAACAGGTGCTCGCGGCGCAGCAGCATGGTGACATCGGATCCCAGCGCATTCAGCATGCCGGCCAGCTCCACCGCGATGTACCCGGAACCCACCACGGCAACCCGGCGCGGCAGACGCTCCAGCGCAAAAAAACCGTCCGAGGTAATCCCCAGTTCGGCACCCGGGGTATCGGGCACCAGGGGTGCGCCACCCGGTGCGATCACGATATGGTCGGCAGTGAACCGCTGTCCCTCCACCTCTATGGTTCCGGTATCGACAAAACGGGCTGTGCCGACCACTTCATCGATGTCCGAATCGGACAGGTAGGTGTGGTACCAGTCATTGATGCCCTGCACATAGGCGTCGCGCGACGCTTTCAACGCACTCCAGTCAAAGCGGGTTTCGCCCAGCCGGAATCCATAGTGCGCGGCGTCTTCCAGCGTATGGGCAATGCTGGCGCCGAACCACACGACTTTTTTGGGAACACAGCCCACGTTCACACAGGTACCCCCGAGCCGGCCACTCTCCACCACGGCGCATTTTGCGCCATAGCGGGCCGCACGTTCTGCCACCGACAATCCGCCACTGCCGCCGCCGATCGCTATCAGGTCATAGTGTCTGGTCATTACCGGGTATGCTCCTTTTGTTCGGGTGTGGGCGGATGGTACTGAAAAGCAGGCACCGGCGAACAGGCCCGGGAACGGAATGGCCGCCGTCGAACCGCCGGGCGATCGCCAGGACGCCATATAGCCATATATATACAAAAGTTCAGCTTAATCGCGCCGTTTTTCAGCCGTTACCGGTGGTATGGCTGAGTCTCGAAAATTCAATATGTTAGCCCTGGCCGGCTGGCTGCTTGCCGCTCCCGGGCCGGCGCTCCCGGAAATCGACGGGCTGCAGACTTCGCCCGTGGTCAGCCCCGAACAAATCAGCGGCGTCCGGCGGGTCGATGCGGAAGGCCTGCTGGACCTGGTCGCGCAGATCGACGACCTGACCCTGATCGATGCCCGTATCGAATCCGACCGCAAAAACGGCTACATCGAAAACTCCATCAGTCTGCCCGATATCCGTACAGACTGCGAGTCACTGGCCCGGCAGTTGCCGTCCCTGGATCAGCCGGTCGCCTTCTACTGTAACGGACCCCGCTGCGGGCGCAGTGCCACCAGTGCAAAGGCGGCCGTGCAATGCGGCTATCACCAGGTCTACTGGTTCCGCGGGGGTATCGAGGAGTGGACAGAGAAGCAATACCCGCTGGTCAGATGAACATCACCAACCCGAAAACCCGCTTGCGTCGCCTGCCGCTGAAACGCGGTCTCGATGTGACCATCCTGTCCATGGGACTGTTTACCATTGTCCTGATCATGCTGACGGGCGAAGCGTATCGTCGCCTGGCAGTCGATAACCAGCAACAGTCCCTGGCTGCGGTCGTGGCCATTGAAACAGACGAAGTCCTGCAGGCGCTGGCCGAGCAATCCCGCCAGCTCGGCCTCGACATTCAGCAACATCCGGATGTGCGCAACGCCGTGCACAACCACGGCAGTACGAGTGTCCACTCGCTCGCAGAACAGTTCAAACGCTTTTTTGTGACCGCCAGCGTGCTGAAACTGGAGTCCATCCGGATCCTGGATTCCGATTTTCGCACCGTGGCGTTTGCCAGCCGCACCGGCAGCGCTGAAAACACCACTGCACGCTGTGACCGCCTGCAACACGATGCCGCCAAACGCACCGGTCATGAGCGACTGCGTGCCCTGTCCAGGCTGTGTTCCTACCATGGCAAGGCCTGGTACGCGCAAATACTGCCGATCGGGTTGCGGCCGGACGGGTACGTCATGCTGGTCATCGACCCGGCGCACAATCTCGTACAACTGGAACAACGGATGAAATTGCCCGTTGCGCTGTACCAGGCGAACCAGCGACTGCTGTACCGCTCGGACAACTGGGTCGAAAATATCGATCCGCGCGCCAGCCTGGAGGCGGAATACCGCCTGACGGCGGACGATGGTGAACCGGTGCTCGATATTCGCGCCCAGGGTGATTTCCGGTCCTTTTACGAACGCCTGGTGCAACTGCAGCACCTGATCGTTCTGCTGGCCGTGATCGCCACCCTGTTGACCATGGTCGCCGCTCGCTACGTAACCCGAAAAATTGTACTGGAACCCCTCCATTACATCAGCAGCCAGCTGCGCCGCACCGGAACCGGCCGGCGGATTTCGGATCTCAGTGAGCAGAACATTATCGCGGTACACGAATTTGCCGAACTTCAGGAACTGTATTCCGCGCTGCACGAAATGGCGCTGACCGATCCTCTGACACAGCTGCCCAACCGCCTGCACTTCGAACACCGCCTGGAGAACATGTTCGATTCCGCCTGCGCCAACCACGAGACACACGCACTGTGTTACCTGGACCTCGACCAGTTCAAGGTGGTCAATGACAGTTGCGGCCACAGCGCGGGCGACCTGCTGCTGCAACAGCTGGCCGAGGTATTCCGGCAACACATACGTTCTGTCGACCTGTTTGCCCGGATTGGCGGTGATGAGTTTGCCTTGCTGCTGGAACACTGCTCGCCCACGGACTCTGAGCGAATCGCCAATCAGCTGCGCAGCGCGGTACAGGATTTCCGCTTCTTCTGGCAGGGGCGCTGCTTTTCGGTCGGTGTCAGCATAGGCGTGGTGCCGATACAGTCCGCCAGCGGCAGCGCCTCACGCATCATGAGCCTGGCGGACGCCTCCTGCTATATCGCCAAACAGCAGGGCCGAAACCGGGTGCACCTGTGCAGGGAGTCGGATACGCAGATCGAAGCCTACGACGCGGATATCCGCTGGGCTGCCCGCCTGCAACAGGCACTGTCCGAGGACGGCTTTGAACTCTTCTGCCAGCCGGTGCTGGCCTGCGCGCGCCGCCAGCCGCACGCCGAGTTCCTTGAAATCCTGGTATGGCTGCGCGACCCGGACGGTGAGCCCGTCGCACCGGGAGAATTCCTGGGCGTTGCCGAACGCTACGGCCTGGTGCCGGTGATCGACCGCTGGGTCCTGGCAAGGGCTTTTTCCTGGCTGCAGGACAACCCCTGCCTGAATCCCGGTACGCGTTACTCTTTCAACCTGTCCGGGTATTCCCTGGCGGACGACGATTTCCTCAACTTTGTCATTGACCGCATTGACCACAGCGGCATAGACCCGGAACTGCTGGCTTTTGAAATCACAGAGTCGGGCGCTGCGCTGAACTTTACCAGGACCCTGAAGTTCATCTCTGTGCTGAAGGGCATGGGCTGCCATTTTATCCTCGATGATTTCGGTACCGGCCTGTCCTCCTTCACCTACCTGCAAAGCCTGAATATCGACTACCTCAAGATTGACGGCCAGTTCGTCAACAAGGTGCTGCGCTCGGACGTCGACCTGCGCGTGCTGGACGCGATCGTGCAGCTGGGACGGTCCCTGCAGATCACCACGATTGCAGAGTGTGTCGAAAGCGAGCTGGTATTCAGGAAACTGCAACAGCTGGGTGTCGACCTCGCCCAGGGCTATTACCTCCAGGCACCGGCTCCGCTGGAAACGTACCGGCACAAAATCCATAGCACTCCGGCCATCTCTTCCGAATAAACGGTACAATCAGGCCCGTTGTCCCAACGGGTACTGCCATGCATTATCAGGATCTGCGCGATTTCATTACACAGCTGGAACAGCAGGGCGAACTGGTGCGCATCACCCACCCTGTCGACCCGGCGCTGGAAATGACGGAAATCTGTGACCGTACACTGCGCGCGGGAGGACCGGCGCTGCTGTTTGAAAACCCGAAAGGATTCGAAATACCGGTGCTCGCCAACCTGTTTGGCACTCCACAACGGGTCGCGGCCGGCATGGGCGTCGACTCGGTTGCCGCGCTGCGGGAAGTGGGCGAGTTGCTGGCCTTCCTCAGGGAACCCGACCCGCCCAAAGGGATGAAAGACGCCTGGCAGAAGCTGCCCGTCTTCCGGAAAGTGCTGGATATGGCGCCCAGGGTACGCAAGCAGGCCGCCTGTCAGCAACAGATCCTGCGCGGCGCAGACGTCGACCTGGGCAAACTGCCCATACAGACCTGCTGGCCGGGTGACGTGGCACCACTGATCACCTGGGCGCTGGTGGTAACCCGGGGACCGCAGCGGGAACGGCAGAACCTGGGCATCTACCGGCAACAGCTGTTGTCGCGCAACAAGGTCATCATGCGCTGGCTGCCACACCGCGGCGGCGCCCTGGATTACGCGGACTGGCAGCGGCAACACCCCGGCGAACCTTTCCCGGTGGCCGTGGCGCTGGGCGCCGACCCGGCCACTATCCTGGCGGCAGTGACACCGGTACCGGACAGCCTGTCCGAATACGCGTTCGCAGGCCTGTTGCGCGGCGCCAAAACCGAGCTGGTGCAGTGCAAAACAGTCGATCTACAGGTCCCGGCCAGTGCCGAAATCGTGCTGGAGGGCCATATTCACCCCGGCGAGGAAGCACTCGAAGGTCCGTTTGGTGACCACACCGGCTACTACAACGAGCAGGAACGCTTCCCGGTCTTCACCATCGACTGCATCACCCACCGCAACCATCCCCTCTACCACAGCACCTACACGGGGCGCCCGCCGGACGAACCCGCCATCCTGGGACTGGCCCTGAACGAGGTCTTTGTGCCGCTGCTGCAAAAGCAGTTCCCCGAGATCACCGACTTCTACCTGCCACCGGAAGGCTGTTCCTACCGTGTCGCCTGTGTGAGCATGAAGAAACAGTATCCCGGCCACGCGAAGCGTGTGATGTTCGGCGTGTGGAGCTTCCTGCGCCAGTTCATGTATACCAAGTTCGTGATTGTCACCGACGACGACGTGAACGTGCGTGACTGGCAGGACGTCATCTGGGCCATCAGCACGCGCGTGGATCCGGCGCGCGACATCACGCTGGTGGAGAACACGCCCATCGACTACCTGGATTTTGCCTCACCGGTAACCGGCCTGGGCAGCAAGCTGGGTCTGGATGCCACCGGCAAGTGGAAGGGCGAAACCGTACGCGAGTGGGGCCGCCCCATCCGCATGGACGAGGAAACCCGGGCACGGGTCGATGCCATGTGGGAACAGCTCGGGATCAGGCTGGACGGGTAAAACAACCGCTCAGGAAACCCCGCACAACAGGGTATCGTCCGCTTCCGCGGTCGATGCCATCTGCTCGAGACAATGCAGCACTTCCATGCTGGCCTGCTCCATGCCTTCCAGCTCCTGCAGGGCAGCTGCGGTGTTGCCGTCGATAAACTGTGCCAGCGCTTCCAGCGCGTGGCGGTGTACCGCCCGGTGCGGGGTTTCCAGTTCGCGATAACCACTCAGCTGGCTGAAGCAACTGTGACCCTCGCCCTCGTAATACCATTTGCCCAGCCGGCAGCGTGTATGATCCGCGAAATCGTCCAGTCCCTTGTCCGATACGCCCATCATGACCTGGTAGACATTGAACTTGTACACCAGATGATCGGTCTTGGCGAGTTCCACAAAGCTGCGCAGGGCACCGGCCGAGATCACCCCTTCCATCTGTTGTGACAGGCCCAGTATGGCCCCCATACCGGCACTCGCGCTGGCACCGATCGCGCTCAACTGCTCGGACTGTTCGGCCATGGTATTCATCTTGTCCTGCGTAAGGCTGGTCTCTTCCTGGATCCTGGCAACCTGGCTGGCGATCTCCTGGGTGGCTTCGTTGGTACGCTTGGAGAGGTTGCGCACTTCTTCGGCAACCACCGCGAAGCCGCGCCCGTGTTCACCCGCCCGGGCCGCCTCGATTGCCGCGTTCAGGGCAAGCAGGTTGGTCTGTTCGGAGATTTCCGTGATCAGGTTGACGATATGCCCGATAGCATCCGCGCGCGCGTTGAGTCCTTCGACGTTACTGACGGCTGCACTGACCGTGTCGACCACCTTGCCCAGTTTGGAAACCATCATTTCCGTGCCCTGGCGGGCATCCACGGAAACCTGCGATGCTTTCACGGCCACCTTTTTTCCTTCGCCAGGTTCTCTGCCAGGCTGGAGAGGGAGGACTGCAGCTGTGCCATGCTGTCGCCAAAGTAATGGAAATTGCGGTACAGTCCGGTTGCCATCTGCAAATCTGTGGCCGATTCGTCCTGGCTGGACCTGGCCTCTGCCAGCATGGCTTCGAGCTCAGCCAGCCGATGATCTCTGGCGGCGAGTTCAGCCCTGAGCCCCTCGGCTTCCTGTTCAGCCGCTTCCAGCCTGGCACGCGCCTTCCCAAACCAATTCAACATCCGGGTCTCTCCTTAATCTAAAGCAGTGTTCCGTACCCGCCATTTAACGGCGTAGCCCTGCCTTCCTTTAAACCCGAAGGAGGTGATGGGACCGTTTGCCGTCCGCTTCCGTTACCGCCGGTTACCGGCCGCCACGGGAGCGCCCTAACCAGCTGTTATTTATACATATACATGATATTCCGCAATCCTGCGGGTGGCTGGCGGGCTAAACTCCGGCAGGGTTCTGCCGCAGAGCTATAATGTGGGTCCTGAAACCGCCTGGCAGAGGAAGCCCGCCCGCAGCAGTTCGCCCTGTCTACACTGTAATTCGCAGCAACAGGGGAGCTGTTCACTACAGGAGCGTCGCGTGAGTAATCGATTGTACAGGATGATCTTCGGAGCCACGCTGCTGCTGGCGCTGTATTTCGACGTCCACAAGGCGGTATACGCGCTGGTCGGGCTGGCGGCATTCGAAGCGATTACCAACCTGCGCGTCCCCCTGCTGGTGTCGCGGCTGCGCTATGGTAACAACGGGGATCCGGACGAGGGTACACTCGGTATACATTTTCAGCCCCGCACCACATTCGAAGCGGAACGTGGATTTCGCCTGAGCGTGGCTGCCATGCTGGCTATCAGCCTGTTCGTCTACCCGGATGCACTCTGGTTTATCCCCTGGTTCATGGGCTTCGCCATACTCGGTGCGGGTGTCAGCGGAGTATGCCCGATGTTTCTGGCATTGAAATGGGCCGGCCTGAAATAAACACACCACCGGCAGCCCGCTCCCGGCACGGCATCCACGTCGGATTGCCGCTAAAAATCACCGGCATTGTATTCTGGGGTGTAGTGGCAATCGGCCTGGTGCAGGTTGCCGAGACCATGCGCTGGATGCAGCGCGACCTCGAGCAGCACCAGAGAACCACCATGCGCCAGGCGGCACTCGATGTCCAGTCCCTGCTGGCACAGAATCCTGACGCAAGCCCGGAGATGCTGGAACCGCAGTTCCGGCAGCTGCTCGATAACATCGGCATCGCGGGACTGTCCGTCTCGCACGAAATGGATACCATCACGGTGGGTTCAACCGGCAACGGCTACCACAGCTACAGCAGCTATTTTCCGGTCGTAAGCGCTTCCGGAACGTCCTCGGTAACGACCGACGTCATCACCACCATCTGGCTCGATCCCGTCGACAAAATACTTGCGCCACAGAAAAAACACCTGATGGTGGAAACGGGACTGCTGGTTTTTTTCTTCGGCATGATCCTGCAGTGGATTCTGAAACGGATGCTGTCGACGCCCATCACCCAGATGGTGGAAACAGCGCAGGGCTTCAGCGACGGCAACAACGCCCGTTTCAACGAAGAGCGCACCGACGAATTCGGCTACCTTGCCAGGTTTATCAATCGCGCGCTGGATAACCTGACACTGCGCCAGAAGGAGCTGGTCGTTGCACTGGAACGCGCGCAGGCTTCCGAACACGCCCTCTACGAGGAGAAAGAGCGCGCAGAAGTCACCCTGCATTCGATCGCGGAAGGGGTGATTACTACGGATAAAACCGGCCGGGTGCGCTATATGAATCCGGTCGCCGAATCCCTGTCCGGCCACACTCAGCTGGAATCCACCGGGCGCGCCATTGACCAGGTACTCAGCCTGGTAGACGAGACCAGCGGCGAAAAGATTGACTCCACGATCGTGCAATGCCTGCGCGATGACATCGTTACCCGCGGCCTGACCGGTCGCGTCCTGGTAAAACCCGACGGCGTTGAAATCCCGGTAGAGGAAAGTGCGGCGCCGATCAGGAACCGCTCAGGCCACACCATCGGTGCAGTACTGGTGTTTGAAGACGTGAGCCAGACTCGTGAACTGACCCGGCGGCTGTCCTACCAGGCCAGCCACGATGCCCTGACCGGGCTGTACAACCGCAGCGAATTCGAGCTGCGCCTGCACAACGCGCTGAAAAGAGCGCACCGGCAGAACCAGCCGGTCACCCTCTGCTACATGGATCTCGACCAGTTCAAGGTGGTCAATGACACCTGTGGCCACATCGCCGGCGACCAGTTGCTGCGACAACTGGCCCACAAGCTGCAGGAGGCGCTGCGCGACAGCGATACCATCGCCAGGCTCGGTGGTGACGAGTTCGGTGTATTGCTGCAGGACTGCAGCGTCGAGGATGCCCATCGCCTGGCTTCCACGCTGCGCAAAACCGTGAGCGACCATCGTTTTGCCTGGGACGGGAAAACGTTTGAAGTAGGTGTCAGCATCGGTGTCGTTCCGATATCAACGGATACGCACGATGTTACCGAAGCACTCAGTGCCGCCGATGTAGCCTGTTATGCCGCCAAGGAAAGCGGCCGGGACCGCGTGCACGTGTTCGAGTCGGATGACGCGGAGCTACAGCGCCGGCGCAACGATATGCTGTGGGTCAACCGTATCCGCCAGGCACTGAAAGAAGACCGCTTTCGCCTCTACCAGCAACCCGTCATCCAGGTCGGCGCCGCGAATTCCCGCACTGTGCATCACGAAATACTGCTGCGCATGCTGGACGAGGACGGTTCGCTGCTCGAGCCCGACCTGTTCATCGGTGCTGCGGAACAGTTTGGCCTGATGCCCGACATCGACCACTGGGTAATCCGCCATACGGTTCAGTGGCTGGCGGAAAACCAGGCCGCATCGCCGGTAACGCATCAGCTGGCCATCAACCTGTCGGGGCAGTCGCTGTCCTCCAACAGTTTTCTTGCCACCGTCATTGAAATCATCGACGCCTCGGCGGTGAACCCGGAAAGCATCAATTTTGAAATCACCGAAACGGCCGCCATCGCCAACCTGGGCGAGGCCATCCGCTTTATCCGCGTACTCAAGGGCATGGGCTGCCGCTTTTCGCTGGATGATTTCGGCAGCGGCATGTCTTCATTCCAGTACCTGAAAAGTCTGCCGGTCGATTACCTGAAAATCGATGGCAGCTATGTGCGTGACCTGGTCAGTGACCCCATTGATCGCGCCATGGTCGAGTCCGTCAACCAGATCGGTCACGCCATGGGCATGAAAACCATCGCCGAATTCGTGGAAAACCAGGCAACGCTGGAGGCACTGGCGGAGATCGGGGTCGATTATGCACAGGGTTACGCCATTGCCAGGCCGGCCTCGATCGAACAGCTGAGTAGCGGCAGGACCAGACCCCTGCCGCAGCCGGCCTGAGTTCTGCTGGCGGTGCGGGCCGATAAATACATCAGGATTCATGCGTTTACCCCACAGCCAAAATGAACGAGAATGCGAATCTTTCGCTATTGGAAAACTGCATGACCTTTCATGTCGAAATCAGCTCCAGCGGTCACCGTTTTGCGGTTGAAAGCGGTGAAACCGTCCTGGAAGCCGCACTGCGCCATGGCGTCGGCCTGCCCTACGGCTGTCGCAACGGTGCCTGCGGTTCCTGTATCGCGATACTGGAAGCGGGCAGCGTGCACTATCCCGATGGTGAACCCGAAGCGCTGACGGATGCTGAAACACCCGGCCAGCTGGTTATCTGCCAGGCCCACCCGCTGAGCGACCTGGTCATCCGGGTGCGTGAAGTGCAGGCGGAACAGGATATCCGCATCAAGATGCTGCCCTGCCGCGCCGAACAGCTGGAACGCCTGTCACACGATGTGATGCTGGTGCGCCTGAAACTGCCGGAAAGCGAGCGCCTGCAGTTCCTGGCCGGGCAGTACGTTGAATTCATCCTCAAGGACGGTCGCCGGCGCGCTTTTTCCATTGCCAACGCCCCCCACCATGACGAATACCTGGAAATGCATATCCGGCACGTCCCCGGAGGCTCCTTTACCGGCCATGTATTCGAGGGCATGCGGGACCGTGCGCTGTTGCGGATCGAAGGTCCGCTGGGCTCTTTTTACCTGCGCGAAGATTCCACGCGCCCGATTCTGATGATGGCCGGCGGCACCGGTTTCGCACCGCTAAAGGGCATGCTGGAGCACGCCTTCTACATCGGCGTGGACAGGCCGATACACCTGTTCTGGGGCGCGCGTGCCCGGCGTGACCTGTACATGGATGAACTGGCGAGGGCGTGGGAAAAACAGTACCCGAATTTCCGCTACACCCCGGTACTGTCCGAACCCGGCCCGGACGACCAGTGGCAGGGCGCAAGCGGACAGTTACACGAAGTACTCACCGGCCGCTACCCCGACCTGGCCGGATTCGATATCTACCTGAGTGGACCACCGGCCATGATCGAGGCCGCCACACCGGCCCTGGTCGCGCAGGGTGCGCACCTGGACCACATCTACTCCGACGCCTTTGAATTTGCCCAGGACGTGCTGGACAAGATCAAGCAGAGCGGCTGATCGGCACCACGTTGGTGGCCGCTGTCGTGCCCCCGTCGGTGCCCGCCGCACCGGACAGTTCCACCCCTTTACGGTAGCACTCCGCCGCCTGGTCGGGTTCGTTCAGCTGCTCCAGCAGGGAACCCAGCAGGCGGTACGCTTCGGCACCGGGCTGCAGGTCGATACTGGCTTCGAGATAGCTGCGGGCCTTGCCCCAAAGCTGATTGCGCAGGCTGATTTTCGCCAGGCTGAGCAGCAGCACGGGGTCTTCCCGGTGCTGCTCCAGCCAGCGTTCCGCCGTGGCCTGCTGCGCAGCGGCATCCTCAGCGGGCAGCTCGCCATACAGGTAGACCAGGCGCTGGTTCCAGCCGTCCCGGATGCGGGCTTCCAGTAACTGCCCGGCCTGCCGGTAGTCCCCCAGGCGCAGCAGTTGCTCGATGTAGACCGCCAGCAGACCCTCATCCTGCTGCACCGGCGGGGGCAGCTGTTTCCAGCCGTTTTTGAGTGTTTCCACGTCTGTGCCGGAAGAAAGTGCCAGCACCTGCTCCCGGTAGACCTGTACCGCCAGTTGTTGCCATTGCGGCTCATCCAGCACCTGGCTGCGACGCAGTTCGGGCAGCAGTTCACGCAGGGATTGCCAGTCCTGCTGCTGCACATACAGCTGCATGAGGAGACGCAGTACCTGGGGATTCCGCGGGACCGAACGGTGCAGGCGGGTGAGTACCGTCTGTGCCTGTTCCAGCTGTGCGGCGGACAGCAGGATCTCTGCCTGCGTAATGGCAATGGCCGTTTCAGCGCCGGGATTGCGCTGCCGGGCAAGCTCGAGGTAGGTATCGCGACGCTCATCGGCACCGCTCCGGGCTGCCGTCTTTGCCGCGGTAAGGTACGCCAGCAGGGGCGCCTGGCGAGACTTGACCACCCGTGCCAGACGACGTTCCGCACGCTCCAGCCGACCTTCCGTCAAATCGATGACCGCCCCGTCGAACAGGCGTTGCAGGCGCTGGTCGTGCCGCCGGTGATCCCAGCGTTGCACCCTGGCGGGTACGTGCCACAGGCCGGCCAGCAGGCGTATGCCCAGGTAGGCCAGACCCAGCACCACCAGCAGTACCAGCAATGAGGTCTCGACACTGTATTTCCCGTAGCCCAGCAGCACATAGCCGGGATCCGGCAAAGCCACCAGCGCAACCGTTACCGAGGCCAGCAGCGCCACCAGCGCCAGCAGCAACCACTTCACGAGACAGGGTCCCCGTGAGTGGACGGCGACTCGGTCTCACCGGCGGGGACATCCGTCGCCGGGGCGGGGGCGGGCACGCTCCTGTCGCCGGACTGCTTCAACTGGCGGCGCAGCAGGCGCAGCGATGCGGACACATCGGGAAGTTCCGGCGCCACATCGACGCCGGATAACTGCTTCAACCGGGCCAGCGCTTCCCCGACCCGCGCATCCTGTGAAGAAAAATACTGCTCCAGCCAGCGCCTGCCGGTCTCCAGGCTCGCCCGGTACTGCTCCGCATCGTCACGCAATAATGCCAGTCGCGCAGCGGACAGTTGCAGGCGCAGGTTTTCACGCAGGAAATACTCGCGCTCCGGCGGCAGCATCGGTTTGACAGCCTGGTCGTGCTCACGAATACGGAAAAGATCGGACACCACCGACCACAGCAACGCCGGCAGTTCGCGCCAGTTCTCCACCGTCCAGTTTCGTGCCGCTGAACCGGTCTCTGCGCGGTCCGGCGGCTGGTACTGGCTACCGGCCACCGTCAACTCGTCGACCCGCTCCCCCAGGGCACCCAGTTGCGCAGCAAGACCATCGATATCCACGGGAGTGACGGCCTGCAATGCTTCCTGTTCCCTCGCGAT
>DRQL01000092.1 GCA_011371465.1 Gammaproteobacteria bacterium
CCGCGGGCTGGCACGGGACAAGCTGCCGGAAGCCTGGCTGCTGGTGAAGGACGACGGCACGCCATGGGGAAAATCGCACCAGCACAGGTCGATGAAGGAAGTCGTCAAGGCAGCCAGGCTGCCCAGGGACACCGTTTTCTACTCGCTTCGGCATTACCACATCAGCAAGGCGCTGCTTGCCGGTATCCCGCCCCAGGTTGTCGCGGAAAACTGCGGTACAAGCGTTCGCATGATCGAAAAGCATTACGGGAAATTTATGCCCAAAGATCGGCGCGCAATGCTCAACCGGGTGGCGCTGTTGTGACTCACACAGTCGTCGCCATGCTTGAACAGCGTCTTGCCGTGCTAGAGGCTGAAAACACCGCACTGCGCAATCGCGTGGCCGAGCTGAAAGCCGAGCGCGACAACGCGGTGGCACAGACAAGGCTTTTTTCCCTCGCGATGCAGGAAGATCAGCACGAGCTTGCCGCGCAGGAAGCCGTGCTGGATGAGGCCGTCGGCGAGAACATCCGTTTCGTCGAGTTCGTCGGCGTGAATACCCCGCACATCGAGCGGGGCATGAGGCTGCTAGACGGCGCGCACAAGGGTGCCGAGAGGAAGCATGGTCAGGTAGCGCAGCGCGAAGCAAAGTACCGCGAACAGCAGGATGAGGTGGACAGAATCCACCGCGAGCACCCGTCGATGACCTGGACAGCGATTTCAGAACTTGCCGCTAGGCAATTCGGCATCAGCGGCCGGACCATCCGGCGGCACTGCACCGACCCGACGAAGCCGCAAAACAACACTTCGCGTTCCCAGTAACATTCTGAATCCCCTGTAACTCCAAAAAAACTGGGACAGTGCCTCCCACTGTCCCGGTTTTCTCGTTTACGTTGTGAGTGTCCAGATACGTTAGGAGACTCACACGATGAGCACCCAAGAAAGTCAGCCTGCAAACGAAGTTCTCTCGGTTGCGCAGTTCTGCAACCTGTACGGGATCTCCCGTGCGTTGTTTTACCGCCTACGCAACGAAGGCCGCGCGCCCCGCGTGTTCAAAGTTGGTCGCCGTGTTTTGATTACGCGCGCCGAGGCGGATGCGTGGCTAAAGCGGATTTCGGAGGAGAATGTTGCATGACGGACCACCGCGACAGAATCATCAGCAAGTTGTCAGGGAAGGGCGGTTTACGGTCAAAAATCGACACAATGTGCTGTTCGTGCAGCTACGACCCTTGCCAACCTGGAACGTGGCGAAAACAGGTTGGAAACTGTACTGTTTCATTGTGTCCGCTGCATCCCGTGCGACCGCGGTCTGTGGCAAAAGAAAAGCCCGCCGGCGCGGGCCAGCGGGCTTTATCGTCGTCGGCGCGCAACCCCCGAGGATGTGAGGACCGCGCGACATGAATTTTGCCACGCGATTCCCATTTCTGCCACACAAGAACGTGCTGCGTTTCCCCCGGTCACCGTCAGGCGGCTGGATTCTGGCCTGCGAGCGCTGCGGCGCGTCGTTCAGGCTACCATATCGCGCTGCGACCATCCGGGGCGGACGGGAGCGGCTTTGCACGTCTTGCTGGCTCGGGGAGGTGCGGCGATGAGCTTTGACGCAGTGCGCTGGGCGATGCAGCAGCCGTTGCCCTGCACGGAGAAGATGGTGCTTGTTGTGCTGGCCGATGCATATAACGGGAGAACGGGCCAGTGCAACCTGCAAAAGAGTACCATTGCACGCAGGGCTGGCGTGAACCCACGGACGGCTGACCGGGCGCTGATCCGGTTGCGCGAACATGGCCTTGTGGAGTTCTTTCCGTCGCGCGGCCGAGCCAGCAACGACTACCGCTTGAAGATCACGGGGGAGAAACACAACCCCGGCACAGATACGGGGTTAAGCGGTTCCAACCCCGGCACTGTGACGGGGTTAAGTGCCGCCAACCCCGGCACAGAGTCCGCCAACCCCGGCACAGAGTCCATTCAACCCCGGCACAGTGCCGGGGGAACCAGTATTGAACCAGGAAAGAACCAGGGAGAGAGTGCGCGCACGCGCGAGGCAAACGCGCAACATCTTGCAGACCCAGAAGGCACACGATCCACGGAAGGGGTGAACCAGCGTTCAGGGGTGCGGCCGGCTGCACGGGTCAGGCGTGGCAAGCGGGCGACACCGGCACCGGATCACTTCCCACTGACCGACAAGCTGACCGCGTGGGGCGCAGAGAACGCTCCGGGTATCGACCTGCCGGCCGAAACCGAGCGGTTTCTGGATTACCACCGAGCAAAGGGTTCGACCTTCCGCGACTGGTCGGCGGCGTGGCGGAACTGGGTGCGCCGCGCCGTGGAGTACCGGCCCGGACGACCGCAAACCACCAGCGACGGCCAGCGTGACCCCTACGAGCTGGCCGATCACCGCGAGGTGAGGCGATGAGTGCCCACGCTGAGGCCGCAGTGATCGGCGGCCTGCTGATCGACCCGCAGGCGCTCTATCGCATCGCCGAGCCGCTGCGTCCGTCCGACTTCGCCGACGGTCGTAACGCCCGCGCCTACCGCGTGATCTGCCGAATGCTGGGTGCTGGCGAGACCGTGGACGTGGTGACAGTTTCCGAGGCCGGCGGCGGCGAACTGGCGTATCTCGGCAGGCTGGCGAAGGACACGCCGAGCGCGGCGAACGTGCCGGCGTATGCCGAGCGAGTCCGTGAGGCTGCGAGGCGGCGCACGCTGGCCCGCGCCCTGCAAGACGGCCTTGCCCGCATTGAGCGCGGCGAACCCCTGGCAGAGGTGCAGCAGGTGGTCGGAAATGCTCTCGACGCTACGTGTGACAGCCGTGGACAGCCGTTCTCCGAGATTGTGGACGATGCCCTTGCCCAGGCCGAAACGGCGCGAGAGCAGCGCCTGAGCGGTTCGACGCTCGGCGTGTCATGGACACTGCCGCTGCTCAACCACCTGACCGGCGGCCTGCATGGCCCGAAGCTGGTGGTACTTGGTGGCCGGCCGGGCACGTTCAAGACGGCGTTCGCCTTGCAGGTTGCCGCTCGCGCCGCTGCCCAAGGCCGGCCGGTCGGGTTTGTCAGCCTGGAGATGGCCAGCCCTGAGCTGGCAATGCGCGCTATCGCGAACGAGCTGCGGCTGAACGGCGCGGACCTAGCACACGGGGACCGTGAGGCGTTGAAGGCCGCACAGCAGGCGCAAGGCTGGGACTGGCCGCTGTTCATCGAGGACCGGGTGAGCAGTTGGCCCGACATCGCGGCGCGTGTCATCGGCTGGAAGCACCAGCATGGCATTGAGCTGGCCGTGATCGACTACCTGCAAATCATTCGCCTGCACGGCAAGGCAACGCGCTTCGAGAAGCTGGGCGAGGTTTCACGCGAAAGCAA
>DRQL01000093.1 GCA_011371465.1 Gammaproteobacteria bacterium
CTGGCGGGGTCGGGCTCGATCTTTGCGCGCAGCCGGTTGATGTGCGAATTGACGGTGTGTTCATAGCCTTCATAGTGGTAACCCCAGACCTGTTCCAGCAACTGCATGCGGGAAAATACCCGGCCGGGGTGGGAGGCGAAATGTTTCAGCAGGTCGAATTCGCGTGCCGTCAACGCCACTTCCCGGGCGCCGACCCGGACGCTGCGCCTGGCGGTGTCGATCAGTAACTCGCCGCTGCGCAGCATGGGCGTGGCATCTTCGCTGTCCGCCTGCAGTGCGCTGATGCGGCGCAACTGGGATTTTATGCGCGCCATCAGTTCGGGAATGCTGAACGGCTTGGTGACGTAATCATCGGCGCCGGTTTCCAGTCCGAGTACGCGCTCCTGTTCCGAGGATTTCGAGGTCAGCATCAGGATGGGTACATAGGGTTCCCGGGCACGCAGTTGTTTGCAAACCGACAGGCCGTCCATGCCCGGCAGCATGAGATCCAGGATCACCAGCTGGTACTGCCCGCGCTGAAACATCTCCAGTGCCTCGAATCCATCCGCGGCAATATCCGCATCACATCCCAGGTCCTGTACATGGAGACGGATCAGTCTGGCAATATCTGCGTTGTCTTCGACGATGAGCAGGGTATGTGCCATTGAGTGGTCTGGTGCATGTGTGGTCTGGAGAAGGCGCAGTGTGTGACAGAAAAGGGACCGCTGCAAGCAGCAGTCCCTTTCAGGGCCGGGGTGTTTCGCCTAGTCATCATGCTCGTGGTGCTTGCGCCCACGAACCGTGATTACAACTTTGGCTACGGGGTTCAGCCAGTGGTGAACGCGGCTGTCCAGGTCGCTGATGCCGCCGTTCAGGTCCATGTCGCCCAGCGTTCCGCGATGGATATGGACGGTCGTATTGTGTTCCGTGGTGGTTACACCGCTTGCGCCGCTGCCGCTGTTGCCGCCGGGATCAGCCGGGATGCCGGGCACGCCCGGTGCGCCGCCACCGTTGATGATTTCGTCATTGGCTTCGGTGCCGGCATCATAGCCGTTCATATAATAGGTATAGGTGCCGTGCTTGCGGGGAATCCTGATGGCGTTCAGGCCGGCGAACCCGTCATTGGTCGGCAGCAACATGGCGACCACGGACAGGCGGCGGTTGCCCTTGTGGGTACGCAGGTGGGCAGTGGTGGTTGCCCCGGGTGCCAGCAGCCCGCCATTGGGGTTTGCCACGCTATCGGCCCCGATGGATGCCAGGTGGGCCTGCAGGCCCGAGGTGTCGCCACCTTCCGCCATGGCCTGCAGTTCGGCCGATGCGGTGTGGCCGGCCTGGAACAGGTGGGTGTTTCCGTTGTGTGCTGATACCAGCAGGGGTGTGAAATATACCGCGTTGGTCAGGTTGGTGATGGTGACGTCCAGTTCCTGGGCACTCGCCGCAGTCATGTGCATGCTGCCGGCTGCCAGCAGGCTGACAAGTATTTTTTTCATGGTCATAAGCTCCTCGATCAGGTGTTTGCATGCGGAAGAATTTCCGTGCACCTTTGTAGCGAAAGAGTTTCACGTGGGGGTCACGGAGAAATCACAAAACGATCACAGACGGGAGCGGCCGTGCCTGCAGGCGGGTGATTAAAAAAACGCTGAAACCTTAGAAATCGATACTTTTGAGTGCTAGGCTATGCTCCATCGTGTTGACCAGGCCAGAAGGGGGGCTACGATGGATGCGACCAATAACGTACTGAAAAATAATAGAAAGACTCGTTGTTATCCAGTGATCTAGATGTCTTCGGGTCTGAAAGAAATCGGTCGCGCGGGAAAGCCGACAGCGCGCCGAGAGCGCACCTATGCTGACCTGATCGTTGCCTACCTGAACCAGGTCGGCGTGGAATATGTATTTGGTGTGCCCGGCGGTGCCATAGCGCCGCTGTTCAGCGCGCTGGCTCACCAGTCGCCGTGTGATCCATCGGACGTGGCGACGGGGCTTTCCCCGCGGATCCTGTCGCGCCGGACGCCACGCCGGACGCGCGAATTGCGGGCGGTGGTGGCCCGTCATGAAGCGGGTGCGGCTTTTATGGCGGACGGGTACGCGCGCGAGACCGGCAAACTGGGTGTCTGTTGCGCAACTACCGGCCCCGGTGCTGCCAGCCTGGTTACCGGGATTGCCTCCGCGTATGCCGATCAGATTCCCATGCTGGTGATTACTGCCCGGGAGGCCTCGCCGTACCCGGGCAGCGGCGCCCTGCAGGATACGTCCGGTGATGCCATCGACACGGTCGGGATGCTTCAGCAATGCACTCGCTACAACGACCTGGTCTACCACCCGGAACAGCTGGAAAGGAAATTGCTGCAGGCCATGGTAGCCGCCTACCGCAAACCGGGCGGGCCGGCGCATATCAGTGTGCCGGTCGACATTTTACGAAGGGTGATTGCTGCCGAGACGGCGCCCTGCGACGTCGCGACGCTTTTCCGCCAACCCGACGTAGTGGATACACAGAGCTTTGATGCCCTCTGCCAGGTGCTGTTCAAGGCGCACAGGATCGTCCTGTTCCTGGGCGACGGGTGTCGCGGAAGTATCGATGCCATCGTGCAGTTTGCCGAGCTGATGGAAGCGGTGATCGTTACCACGCCTTCCGGCAAAGGTTTTATTGATGCGCACCACCACCTGTACCGGGGGGTACTGGGCTTTGCGGGGCATGCCAGCGCACTCGAAAGCCTGGCGGACGAGGACGTGGACCTGGTGCTGGTCGCCGGGACCGGTATGGACGAGCTCTCCGCCTGCGGTTGTGATGTTGCGACCCTGTCAGGCGGCAAGCTGGTGCATATCGACGCGAACATGGAAAATTTTGTGCACTCACCCGCAGCCCGGTTGCACGTGTACGGGAACCTGCGCACCGTGTTCATGGACCTGGTACAGGTGTTTACCAGTGTCGACTACCAGGACCAGACGCTGTTCAGCGGTGGCCCCTATGCCCGTGGGCGCGAGGCGTCCCGGCAGGCGGTATCCAGCTGGCGATTGCCGAACAGCAGTATCAGTTTCGGGACCCCGCGCAAGGTTTCCCTCCACCAGGCGGAGAAATACCTCTGCAACGATACACCGATCAAACCGCAACGCCTGATGTGCGAACTGAGCCGAAGGTTTCCGCACCCTGCGCGTTTTGTGTGCGGGGCGGGTAACTGCCGGGCATGGGCGATTCACTACCTGCACCTCAGGAAAGGGGGTTGTTTCCGGACCGGCGCCGGTTACGGTGCCGTGACCTGGGCGATCGGTGCGGCGGTTGGTACCGCGTTGGGTGACCGGGGGTTGCCGGTGGTCTGCCTGACCGGAGATGGCAGCTTCCTGGTGAGCGGACAGGAACTGACGGTCGCCGTGCAGCACCGCCTGGCAGTGATTTTTGTGATCCTGAATGACCAGGTGCCGGGGGTGGTCAGGCACGGCCGTGCCCCGCAGGACGGGGACCCGGCCTGTTTTGAACTGCCGCCGGTCGATTATGCCGCGGTGGCGCGGGCCATGGGTGCGCAGGCCCATACGATCCGTTCGCCGGAGGACTTCGATGCCCTGGATATTGAAGCGATGTGCACGGCGGCCGGGCCGACCCTGCTCGATGTATATATCGATCCCGATGAAGTCCCGCCCACGCAGACCGGGATGAACCTGCTGCAGACGGATCCCGCCGGGTAAGCGCGTGCTTGCGCGCTGAACACCACAGGCGGCCCGAAGGGCCGGCGCGAGTAAAGCTGCAGGACAACGGCTGCCTGTTGTACCCCATACGGGATATCCATCAATCCGCGCCCTTGACCAGGGGCGCCGGTATCTGTACTATGCGCGGCTTCAAAAAAAGGGGTCCGTTGGTCCCGTAAAGGGGAAGCAAAGTGGAAAAGTTCAAAAAATGTGCGGCCTGCAGGTATTGCCGGGTACACACCGCGATTACTACCGGTGCCGTGCTGCTGGCGGGCAGTATCATTTCCATCGTGATGCTGTACGACGGCGGTATGTAACGGTCGGCAGACACGACGGGCAGTAAAAAGGGGCGGCCAGTGGCCGCCCCTTTTTGCTCTGCGAAAGGGTTGTCATGGACATTATGGATACATCACTGGAAACGTTTGAGGCCGATGTGCTGGCTGCATCGGATGCCCGGCCCGTGCTGGTGGATTTCTGGGCCGAGTGGTGTTCGCCGTGCCTGGTGATTGCGCCGGTGCTGGAGCAGGTGGTGAAGGACCTGTCGGGAGCGGTGGCGCTGGCAAAACTGGAAGTGGACCGGGGTGAAAATATGAAACTCGCCGGTCACTACCGGGTGCGCGGTTTTCCCACCGTGATCCTGTTTGCCGGTGGCAGGGAAGCCGGGCGTTTCAGCGGTGCCCGTTCGCGAACACAGGTGATCGCTTTTATAAAAACGCATGTTGATATTACAGATCCCGTCTGATTCAATGGCTTGCAGTATTTGCAGAGCAGACGCATCAGGCCCCAGGTATGGACTATCAACAGGACGCGGCGCAGGCGCAGGAAATAGCCCGGCTGGTATTTCCGCTGATGACACGCCTGCAGATTCCCATGGACCCCCTCAATTACGCGCTCTGGTACGAGTACCAGCTGGGCAGGTCGGAGGAACTGGTTGCGGAACTGGACAGGATCGAGTCCGGTGACATCGCCTACGACCCTGAACAGGCAAAAGCCCTGTTCCTGCGTTATGTTGCGACCCCGGGCGTCGAGGCACTCGAAAAAATAGAAACCGAGGTATGCCGCCTGCTGGCAGACATCGTGCAGATCGTGATCGATGCCGGGCTGGACCTCACCAAATACAGTGCCGTGCTGGAAAGCTGCAGTTCGCGGCTGAAGAGTGCGGATGATATCCGTGATATTCGCAAGGTCGTGAGCACCCTGCTCAGCGACACCCGGAACATGTCCGACTCCAATCGCCACGTAGCCGGTGCACTGAAGGAACGGGCCGCCGAGATCGATACCCTGCGCGCCGAGCTGGACCGGGTGCGCAAGGAAGCCGTGCGGGATCCCCTGACCGGCCTGTCCAACCGGCGTGCTTTTGACGAGTGCCTGGCCGATTCGCTGGACCAGACCCTGCAGGAACTCAAACGGATCTGCCTGTTAATGATCGACGTCGATCACTTCAAGGACATCAACGACCGGCACGGCCACCAGATCGGCGACAAGATCCTGCAGTACATCGCGTCGGTGCTGAGAAAGAATTTCAAGGGCAAGGACCTGGTGTCACGTTATGGCGGTGATGAATTCGCCGTCATTGTGGAGAACGCACCGAGTGCCGGGGTCTATAACATCGCAGAAACCGTACGCAGGCAGATCGACGAAAGCAGCCTGAAACGCACCGATACCGGTGAGCCGCTGGGTGACGTGACCGTGAGTATCGGTTTTGAGTGTGCCCGCCCCGGTGATACGCCGGAAAAACTGCTGGATCGGGCGGACAAGGCACTCTACCAGGCCAAGCTGGATGGCCGGAACCGGGTTTTACCAGACAAGGGTTGAAAATGAAAATCAGTATTATCAGTGGCAGCCACCGCAAGGATTCCCAAAGTGAGAAGGTGGCCCGGTTTATCCGGCGGACACTGGAAGAACAGTCGATCTGTGAAGATACCTGGTTATTCAGCCTGGCCGGGAATCCCCTGCCACTGTGGGATGAAAGCATCTGGGACGCCGACCCGGAATGGGAACGCCGGCTTGCCCCCCTGTCCGCCGAGCTCGCTGCCAGCGACGCCTTCGTCATTATTGCTCCGGAGTGGCACGGCCAGGTGCCGTCCGGCCTGAAGAACTTTTTCCTGATGTGGGGGAAGGGCGAGCTGGCGCACAAACCGGCGTTGATCGTGACCGTGTCCTCCGCGGACGGCGGTGCCTACCCGGTCGCCGAATTACGCATGAGCAGTTATAAAAACAACCGCATCTGTTACATCCCGGAACAGGTGATCGTGCGCAACGTGGAGTCGGTGCTGAATGACGATCCCGCGGCAAACAACGCGGAGGCGGACCGGTATTTCCGGGAACGGATCACCTATGCACTGCGGATTCTCAGGGAATACGGACTGGCACTGGGGCAGGTAAGGGACAGCGGTGTTGCTGATCTTGCCCTGTTCAGGAACGGGATGTAACCCGGGTTTCAGTTTTCTTCCGTCGGCGTTGCGACACAGACCTGGTTGCGGCCGTTGCGCTTGGCGTTGTACAGCGCCTGGTCGGCCCGCGCAAACAGGGATACCGGGCTGTCGTTTTCCTGCAGTACGCTGACGCCGATACTGACCCGGATCTCCAGGTCGGCACCCGAACAGGTGCAGGCGGTGGTTTCAAACGCGCTGCGAATGCGCTCGGCCAGCAGGTGCGAGCCGTCGAGATCCGTGTCACGCATCAGCACGACAAATTCCTCGCCCCCGTAGCGGAACAGCAGGTCGCCGTCACGCTTGCAGGTGTCGATGATGTTGGCAACGGCCTTCAGTGCACAGTCGCCAACAATATGTCCGTATTTGTCGTTAACCTTCTTGAAATGATCGATATCCAGGATTAACAGTGCATAGCTGGAATCCTGGCGCCGGGCATGGCTGATTTCGCGCTGCATGGTTTCGTCCAGCGCAGCGCGGTTGCAGATACCGGTAAGCGGGTCTTTCTGCGCCAGTTGCAGGGCATCCTGGTAGAGCAGGGCATTACGCAACGGGTACAACAGGCTGCACAGCAGCTGTTCCAGCACTTCCATTTCACCGGCGCTGAATTTGCGGTTGCGCCGCAGGCTGAGCTTGCCGAGCGGTTCGTCGCCAAGATTCAGGGTATACGTGCAGCTGTGACGCGCCTGCCGGCCCAGTTTTACATCCAGGTCGAGATCAATGTTCCGGTAACGGATGCCCTGGTGCTCGATCAGTGCACCGACTTCCATACTGAACACCTCGATCAGGCGGGTCGGGTCCAGGCTGGTTTGCAGGCTGCGGGTGATTTCCAGTGCCCGCTGCGACGCCTGTGCAAGCAATACCGGGTCATCCGCTGCAGGCGGTGCTTCATCGAATGTGTTGGCGACGTTGTGCATCTGTTTGTTCATAGGAGCTTCCGCTTCGTTCACTCGCATGGCGAATGAGATGCGAGTTTCATGCCACAGTAGCGGGAAAACAATAAAACACTAATATACAATGAGTTGCATCGCCTGTGTGGGCTTTGGCCGTTGAACCGTCAAAAATACGACGGCCATTTCGGCCGGCGCTTGCCGCCGGCAGCCGCCGGAATTCCGTCTTTCGCTGACTTGCACTGGCGTCCCGGTCCCGACAACATGGTACCTTCATCCTGCCGGATGGCACTTGCCTCCCTGGAGCCTGCCCATGATGCCGAGACTGTTGCTGATCCTGTTTTGCGTGATCCAGATGCCGGTGAACGCCGCCGAACCCGGCACGCAGGAGGGTGCGCTGCAGGCTGGTCTGGTCAACCCGGGCTTTCACGAACAGCCGGCCTGGTTCAAACAGTCCTTCCTGGATATCCGCGAAGACATCCGTGAGGCGACCGCACAGGGCAAGCGCGTGCTGCTGTATTTCTACCAGGATGGCTGCCCCTACTGCAAAAAGCTGCTGGAAACCAATTTTGCCCTGCGCGATATCAGTGAGCGGACCCGTGCGGCGATGGATGTCATCGCTATCAATATGTGGGGTGACCGCGAGGTGACCGATCTGGCCGGCAGGCAGGTCAGCGAAAAGCAGTTTGCCGCTGACCTGAAAGTCATGTTTACCCCGACCCTGCTGTTTCTGGACGAAGCGGGCAAGGTCGTGGTGCGCCTGAACGGCTACTACCCTCCGCACAAGTTTGCGGCCGTGCTCGATTACGTAGCGGAGCACCGGGAACAGGAAACCAGCTTCCGCGAGTACTGGGCAGAACGCGCACCGCCGCCAGGCAGCGGCAAGCTGCACCAGGACAAAAGCTACCTGCAGCCGCCGTACCGGCTGGCCGGCCGCAGTGGTGACAGGCCCCTGCTGGTGCTGTTCGAGCAAAAGGAATGTGCGCCCTGTGATGAACTGCATCTCGATATTTTCCGGCGCAAGGAGAGCGTTGAACTGCTGCAAGGTTTCGACGTGGTACTACTGGACATGTGGGCCAAAACGCCTGTGCAGACACCGGACGGCGTTGATACCAGTGCCGCGGCCTGGGCAAAACAGCTGAAAGTCCAGTATGCGCCCACGCTGGTGATGTTTGACCCGGCGGGTCGGGAAGTATTCCGCAGCGAGGCCTACCTGAAAGCGTTTCACATCCAGTCAGTGCTGGACTATGTGCTATCCGGTGCCTACCGGCAGCAGCCGAATTTCCAGCGCTTCATCCAGCGGCGTGCCGATGCTCTGGAGGCCCGGGGCATCCACGTGGACCTGATGCAGTAGCGGGTCAGGATTCCGCTGAATCACCGTGGATCGTGAATTGCCGGCCGGTGAGACCCTGGCTGTCCGGGCCCAGCAGATAAAGATGTGGCCGTACGACGTCTTCCGGACTGGCCAGCTTGTGCGGGTTTTCACCGGGGTAGGCGATGGTTCTCAGGCCGCTGGCAACCACGCCCGGATCCAGGCTGTTGACCCGCACCCGGGTATTGGATTCCAGCTCGTCGGCCAGCGTCTGCATGAAATTCTCCAGGCCGGCCTTGCTGGCGGCGTAGGCACCCCAGTAGGCCTTGCCGTGTTTGCCAACCGCGTCGGAACTGAACAGCACCGAAGCGTCCGCACTGTGCAGTAACAGGTCCAGGCAGGCGCGCGTCAGCAGGAAAGGTGCGTTCAGGTTCACCTGCAGTATCCTGAACCAGAGTTCGGATTCGAAATGCGCGACCGGCACCAGGGCGCCGAGCATGGCGGCGTTGTGCAGCAGACCGTCCAGCTGTCCGAACTCCTTTTCAATGGTGCCGGCCAGGTCGTAAAAATCCTTCTCGGTCGCGCCTTCAAGGTCCATCGGGTAAATCGCCGCCTGGGTGTCCCCCGCGGATTCAATGGCATCGTAGACCTGTTCCAGGTTGCGCACCGTTTTGTCCAGCAGAATGACACTGGCGCCATAGTGTGCGCAGCGTTTCGCTACTGCGGCACCAATGCCGTTGCCGGCACCGGTGACCAGTATGACGCGGCCTTTAAGGCATTGTGTTTCGGGTTGCCAGTCGTCGGGTATTTGCATGGGTGAATTCTAGCATTAGTGCGGTACCGGAACAGTACCCGGTTACCGGCAGGTCCATGCCTTCAGGGCCTGACTGATCTCTTCAATGTCCGTCGCCCCGGCGCAGGCAGTCCAGCACAGCCTGCGCAGCTGCAACGCCACTGCGCACCGCGCTCTCCAGCGTGGCAGGCAGGCCGGTTGCCGTATAGTCACCGGCCAGCCAGAGGCCGTCGACCGGCGTACGATTTACGGGCCGGAGCAGATCGACGCCCACGCGACTGCAGAAGGTGGCACGCTTCTCGCGGATCAGCAGGCTGCGCCGGTGCGGGGGCCAGCCCGGGAACTGCGCTGCCAGTTCGGCGGCGACCTGTGCGGTGAGCGTTTCCTCCGTCAGCCGCTCATGGTGGCCGCGTGCGCTGATGACTACCGCCATCAGGCCGGGCTGACCACACAGCGCCCGGTCGAAGACCCACCCGGAAAGTCCGTTCAGCAGTCCCAGCACGGGGATCGGCAGACGGGTCTTTGGGGCAAACTGCAGGTAAAGCGTGGTGACCGGCTCATTACCCAGACCGGCCAGTTGTGCGGCAAGTCCCTGCAGGGCAGCGTGCCGGGACATCAGGCGGCGGCTGATGACGTGGGGTGTGGCCAGGATGACATGACTTGCAGCCCTGTCACGACCGTGTACGGATACCCCCTGAATGCGGCCATCCTGTACCGACAACCCCGTTACCCGCTGTCCCGTCTCCAGGTGTGTCCCGTGGTGATGGAGATAGTCGACACACGGCACTGGCAGTAACTCGCTCAGTCCCCGCCCTGGGATCAGCAGGTCGGAGTGTTTGCGCGGGCCGGAAAAGGTTTCCCGCAATACACGCACGAAGATGCGTGCCGAAGCGGCTTCCGGTAGCGTATTGAGTGCAGCGATGCAGAGCGGCCCCCATAACTTGCGAATCACTGCAGCGGGCTGGGCCTCGCTGTGCAGCAGGGCCAGGACGCTGATGTCGTCTGTCCGGTGGATGTCCAGGGTAGATAGTTTGCGACCGAAACGCAGTGCCCGAATGCGTTCACCCGGCGTGAGCCCGTGTGCAGTGGCCAGTGCGACCGGCAGGTGCAGCGGCGACGGCCAGCGGGGTGCCCTGAGGTGCAGGCCGGGCCCGTCCGGCTCCACCAGTCGAAGGGTCAGCGGCAGGCGCAGGAAGGCCTTGCGTGGATCGACCTGTATCCGTTCCAGCAGGGACAGCAGCGACTGGCAGGCCCCCACCAGCAGGTGCTGGCCATTGTCGACGCGCAGGTCGTGGGCAAAGACACTGCGCGCGCGGCCGCCCGGCTGTCGCGCCGATTCGAGCAGGCTGACCGGCACCCCGTGGGCAGCCAGTTCGACAGCGGCACTGAGCCCGGCCCAGCCGGCGCCGGCGATGACTACGGGGTGTTGTGCCGTTGGTCGTTCACGCATGGCTGGTGTCTGCGGTGCTTGCGTCGCTCACGGCGTGCGACCCGCCATGCGATCCAGAGTTTGAGCAGCGGGGTAAGCCGGACGCGATGCCGCATGACCTGGAAGTGGTCCGCTTCCATTTCGTTCAGCAGGGTCTGGTAGATCGTGCCCATGATCAGGCTGCTGCACTGTGCATACCGGTCCTGCTCAGGCAGGTGCGACAGGGCGCGCTGGTAATACCGGCGTGCCCGCTGCGCCTGAAAGGCCAGCAGTTCCTGCAGTGCTTCCGACACCGATCCGAGCAGCAGGTCATGCGGGTTGATGCGGTATTCCAGTAACTCGTCGAGCGGCAGGTAGATGCGGCCGCGTGCGGCATCTTCACGTACATCCCGGATGATGTTGGTGAGTTGCAGTGCGGTTCCCAGTTCCTGGGCGTACTTCAGGGTAGCGCGGTGCCGGTAACCACAGATCTCGGCGGACAGCAGGCCGACCACACCGGCGACACGGTGGCAGTACAGGGACAGATCGCGGAACGATTCGTAGCGGCTCTGTTCCAGGTCCATGAACATGCCATCGATGATTTCCAGGAAATATTCCAGTGGCAGGTTATATTCCTGTACCGCCGGTTGCAGCGCCTGTGTGATCGGGTGACGGGCCTGTCCTGCAAAGCAGCGTTCGATTTCCTCCCGCCACCAGTCGAGCTTGCGCCTGGCAACCTCGCGTTCGCTGCATTCGTCGACCACGTCGTCGACGGCGCGGCAGAAGGCATACAGGGCGGTGATGGCACGGCGTTGCGCGGCCGGAATAAACAGGAAGCTGTAGTAGAAACTGGAGCCGCTCTTGCCCGCTTTTTCCTGGCAGTACTGGTCGGGTGACATGGTGCGCACTGTACGTCAAGGACGGTTGTGGCGAAAGGGGGTCATTTTCGCGCCGAAGGCCGGCGCTCCTACAGGGTGTTGCGGATGGCACCCAGCACTATGCGCCAGCGATCCATTGCGTCCAGCCGGGGCCGGCTGAACAGGTCCTCGCGCTGCTCGAGTTTTTCCAGCATGCGCGCACCTCCCAGTACAATGGCACGCACTTCGAGTCCGAAACGCCCCCGGATCGCCTTGCCCAGCGGGCTGCCGGCGCGCAGTAGTCTCGATGCGCGCTGTGCCTGGTACGTCAGCAGCATCCGCAGCTGCGGGCTGCTGCGCTGGTGTTCGATATCCGCTGCGTTGACCTTGAAGCGCTGCAGTTCATCCCGGGGAAGATAGATGCGCCCGTGCCTGTGATAGTCCTGCCCGAGATCCTGCAGGAAATTGATCAATTGCAGCGCGCTGCAGAGGGCATCGGACATGGCCAGGTTACGTTCTTGCGCCTGACCGGTCAGCAACAGCAACAGCCGGCCGACCGGGTTGGCGGAGCGCCGGCAGTAGTCCATGACCTCGCCAAAGTCGGCGTAGTGTTTTTTTTCGACATCCTGCCGAAAGGCGCTGAGCAGGTCGTGGAACAGGCCGAGCGGTAACCGGTGTCGTCCGATGGTATCGGCCAGCGCCTGGTACAGGGGAGTATCCGGCGGGGTGCCGGCCTCGATGGCTCGCAGTGCGGCTGCCATTTCGTCCAGCTGTTGCAGGCGTTCCTCCGCCCCGGCGTCTCCTTCATCCGCAATATCGTCAGCGCTGCGCGCAAAGGCATAGATGGCGGCGACCGGGTCGCGCAGCCGCCCCGGCAGGAACCGGGAAGCGACCGGAAAGTTTTCGTAGTGTGCGCGGGCGAGGGTGCGGCACCAGTGGTAGCCCTGGCGTATCGCGGTCGTCCTAGTGGACATCGGTGGGCGGGTCGGTTTCACCCTGCACGGCGCGCGGCAGCCGCTCGACGGGTTCCGGTTCCGGCAGGTCCTTTTTTCTCTGGATGCCCATTTCACTGAATTTGCGCGCGCCCGGCAGCACGCGACTGTCGAACGAACCAACGGCCTTGTTGTAACTGTCGACGCTGCGGTTGAGGCTGTTGCCCAGCTTGCCGAGGTGCTCCGCGAAGGTGCTCAGGCGTTCATACAGTTCCTCGCCCACGGTGCGGATATGCTCGGCATTCTCGGCCAGTGCTTCCTGGCGCCAGCCATAGGCAACAGCGCGCAGCAATGCGACCAGGCTGGAGGGCGTGGCCAGCACCACCTTGTCGGTCATGGCGTCTTCCAGCAGTTTCGGGTCGGCTTCCAGTGCCGAACTCAGGAACTGGTCGCCGGGAACGAACAACACCACGAAATCCGGGGATTGCGGGAACTGCTGCCAGTAGCCCTTGCTGGACAGTTCGCGCACCCGGCCACGCAGGTTGCGCGCGTGGCGCTGGAGTTCCAGTCCCCGTTCCTGGTCGTCTTTGGCTTCCACGGCGCCCAGGTAGCCATCCATGGGCGCCTTGGCGTCGACGATGATTTCGCGGCCGCCGGGCATGCGCACCACCATGTCCGGGCGTTGCTTGCCCTGCTCGGTATCGACGCTGTGCTGTTGCTCGAAATCACAGTGTTCCACCATGCCGGCGAGCTCCGCCAGCCGTTTCAGCGTCATCTCGCCCCACTGGCCGCGCACCTCCGGGCGGCGCAGCGCCTTGACCAGGTTGCGTGTTTCGCCCTGCAGTTGCTCCTGTGCTTTGGCCATGAATTCCAGGTGCCGGGTGAGGGAACCAAAGGCCTCATGGCGTTCCCGGTCCATTTTGCGAATGTGCTGGTCGGTTTTTTCCAGGGTGTCGCGAATGGGTTTTACCAGGTTCTCGACGGCTTTTTCGCGTTTTTCCAGTTCGCCACTGGCGCGGGTGTGCAGGGTTTTGAAACGGGTTTCCGCCAGCCGCAGGAACTCGCTGTTACTGGATTTCAGGACATCGCTGGCGAGCGATTTGAACGTAGCCTCGAACTGGCTGCGTACCTCGTTCAGCGTGCGCGCCTTTTCCTCGAACGCGGCCTGCTGGGCTTCCAGCCGGCTGGACAGGCGCGCATTGTCCTCGCGCAGCCGGGTTACCTCGCGCTGCGCACGCGTGTGCCCGATCAGCCACCCGACCACCAGCGCCAGTACCGCGCCGGCCAGGACTATCAACCACTGAGAAGATGCCATGATGAATCATCATACCGAAACCCCGCCCGGGCTGCCTGTCCGCGGAGCAGCGTCTTGCGGGGGCCGGGCAAAACGCTTACTGAATCCAGGCCAGCAGTTCCTGCGGGCTGTGGATCAGGGCGGTCGCTCCCCAGGTTTCCGGCCGGTCCTGTTCCATCAGGTAACCGAACAGGGCCACCAGCGTGGCCATGCCGGCCTGGTGTCCGGCCTCGATATCGCGTTCGGCATCACCGACGTACAGGCAGTCGCCGGGGGGAGTGCCGACCAGCTCGCAGGCGTGCAGCAGGGGGGCCGGATGGGGTTTGCGTTCTTCGAGGGTGTCGCCGGAAACGATACCGGCCGCACGCCGGCGCAGGTCCAGGGCATCCAGTAACGGGTTGGTCAGCCAGCCCGGTTTGTTGGTCACCACGCCCCATTTCCTGCCGCTTTGTTCAATATGATCCAGCACTTCATCCATGCCGGGGAACAGGCGTGTCTGGTCGGCAATGTGCGCGAGGTAATGGTCGAGCAACTGTATTCGCAGCGGTTCGAAATCCGGGTGCGATGGTTCCAGTCCGAAACCCAGTTCGATCAGGGCGCGACCGCCGTGTGACACCACCGGGCGTATTCGTTCAAAAGGCAGTGCGGGCTGTCCGTTCTGTTCCAGTACGGCGTTCAGCGCATTGGCAAGATCGGGCGCCGTGTCGAGCAGGGTGCCGTCGAGGTCGAAGAGTACGGTTTGAATGTGTTGACTCATGCGGGTACGGGTTGTCGATACGCGCCCGCATGGACGGTGGTTGCCGGGCTGCACGGGGGGTATTTCGGTCGGCTGGTGCTCAAAGAGGTTTTTTAAACCAGGCCAGGTAGTTCACGTCGACGTCATTACCCAGTTTGTATTCCTGCGTCAGCGGGTTGTAGGTCATGCCGGTCAGTTCCTGCAGTTCCAGTCCGGCGTTGCGCGCCCAGCGTTCCAGTTCCGATGGCCGGATGAACTTGCGGTAGTCGTGCGTACCTTTGGGTAACATGCGCAGCACATACTCCGCGCCCACCACGGCCAGCAGCCAGGCTTTGGGATTGCGGTTGATGGTCGAGAAAAACAGGTCGCCGCCGGCACGGGTCAGGTCTGCACAGGCGTGGACCACGGAAGCCGGGTCCGGTACGTGCTCCAGCATCTCCAGGCAGGTGCAGATCGCGAAGCGGCCGGGGTGCTCTTTGGCCATCTGTTCGGCGGTTGTCTGCCGGTAATCGACGTTTACACCCGATTCGTGCTGGTGCAGGCGCGCGACGGTGAGCGGTGCTTCGCCCATATCGACGCCGGTTACCCGTGCGCCCTGCTGCGCCATGGCTTCCGACAGCAGGCCGCCACCGCAGCCGACATCGATTACCTCGCGGTCCGCCAGCTCCGTGCGCTGGCGGATGTAATCGACCCGTAACGGGTTGATATCGTGCAGGGGTTTGAATTCACTGTGCGGGTCCCACCAGCGCGCGGCCAGTTCCTCGAACTTGCTGACTTCGGCGTGATCGACGTTGTGTGCGCCTGTGTTCATGGGGACACGATACCTAAATTACAGGCCGGGATCACCTGCGGCGATGCGGGTTTGCCAGCCGCGTGCGCGCTGGACCAGTTCCTGGGTGTCCAGGTGGGTCAGTTCGCGGGTCTTCAGCACGTGCTGGCCGGCGACCCAGACGTCCGTTACCTGCTCCCGTCCGGCGGCATACACCAGCTGCGATACCGGGTCATAGAGCGGCTGGGTTTCCAGTGCGCCGAGATCGATGGCGCTGATATCGGCCCATTTGCCGTTTTCGAGGGAGCCGGTCTCCGTGGCGATGCCGAGTGCGCGTGCACCGTTCAGTGTCGCCATGCGCAGCGCGGTGTGGGCGGGCAGGGCGCTGGCATCCTGCTGAACCGCCTTTGCCAGCAGCGCGGCAGAGCGCATTTCGCCGAGCATATCCAGGTCGTTGTTGCTGGCGGCGCCATCGGTGCCCAGCGCCACGTTGACACCGGCCTCCAGCAGCGGCTGCACCGGGCAGAAACCGCTGGCCAGTTTGAGGTTGGATTCCGGGCAGTGGACCACGCTGGCGCCGGCTTCAGCGAGACGCCGGATCTCGTTATCTTCCAGTTGCGTCATGTGCACCCCGACCAGCGCAGGCGATAGCAGTCCCAGCTGTTCCAGCCGGTCGAGCGGGCGCTGCCCGGTATCATTCAGGCTGTTTTCGATCTCGCTTGCGGTTTCGTGCAGGTGAATATGGACCGGCAGGTCCAGTTCATCGGACAGCACCTGGACCTGTTTTAACGGTTGATCGGAGACCGTGTACGGGGCGTGCGGTGCAAACGCACAACTGATGAGCGGGTGGTGTTTGTATTCATCGGCCAGCGCCAGGCCTTTGGCAAAATACTGCTCCGGGTTGTCGGCGTAGGCGGTGGGGAAATCGATCAGTATTATGCCGACACAGGCGCGTATCGCGCCGCTGGCGGCGACGCGTGCACTGACCTCCGGGAAAAAATACATGTCATTGAAACAGGTGGTGCCGCTGCGCAGCATTTCCGCCACCGCCAGCTGGGTGCCGTCGTGCACAAACTGCTCACTGACCCACTTCTGTTCCGCCGGCCAGATGTGGTGCTGCAACCAGTCCATCAGGGGCAGGTCATCCGCGATGCCGCGCAGCAGGCTCATGGCGGCATGGGTATGCGTGTTGACGAAGCCGGGAATCAGGGCGTGCCGATCGAGCTCCAGTGTAGTCTGCGCCTGGTAGGACTGGCGCGCCTCGGCCGAAGGCAGGATGGCACTGATGCGTCCCTCGTCGATGGCGATGCTGTGGTACTCGAGTACCACAGCATCGGGCTCAACGGGAATGACCCAGCGGGCGTGAAGCAGGGTTTCTGTTGTTTTCATCGCGCCAGTATAGCGGGGGATGATTGCAACAGGGAAATCGGTCGGCGTTTGCCGGGCGCAGGTTTGTTTTCGCGGTCAGGAGGCCGCTCCTGCGGGTCTGTCAGCGGTTCCCCGGTTACGCCACGTTGTGCATGTATACATCCTGCTGCGGGTAGGGGATGCTGATGCCGTTGGCGTCGAAGGCCAGTTTGACCTTTTCCAGCAGGTCCGCGCGCACCGGCCAGTAGTCTTCGTTTTTCACCCAGGGCCGTACATTGAAGTTGACGCTGCTGTCGGCCAGTTCGCCCAGTGCAATACCGGGCGCCGGGTCGGACAGGATGCGCTCATCCTGCTGCATGATGTCATCGATGATCTTTTTGGCTTTGGCAATGTCATCGCCGTAACCGATGCCGAACACCAGGTCGATACGGCGGGTGGGCTTGGCGGAGTAGTTGGTGATGGTGCCGCCATAGATCTGGCCGTTCGGTATGATGATCTGGCGGTTATCGCCGGTGCGCATGATGGTCGCGAACATACGCACTTCCTCGACAACACCGGTCGCGCCGCCAGCCTCGATGAAGTCACCGACCTTGAAGGGCCGGAACAGGATGATCATGACGCCGGAGGAGAAATTGGACAGCGAGTCCTTCAGTGCCAGACCGATGGCCAGGCCGGCGGCACCGAAGACAGCGAGCAGTGACGTTGTTTCTATCCCCAGCTGGTCGAGGGTGGCCATTACCACCACCAGTATCAGTACCGTGTAGACCAGGTTGCCGAGGAAATTGATCAGCATGTCGTCCAGGCTGGCCCTGGTCATCAGCTTGCGTACCATATTGGTCAGCCAGCGCGCGATCCAGCGGCCGACGATGAAAATGGCCAGCGCGATGCCGAGGCGAATACCCCAGGGTATCAGCAGGCTCTGGATAACGCCCGGATCAGTCCAGTCGATGTTGGTGATCGATTCCATGATAGTCTCCTCGTGACAGGGTTTTTGCTGTTGTTAAAGCGTTTTTCGCGCCGAAGGCCCGCGCTCCTACGGGGGTTACCGCACCACCAAAAGGCGGCAAGCGGGCCGGGCGGGACGGATCGGACCCCGAAAACTGTGCGCAAGTAAAACGGTTCTTCAGGATCCTTGCAAGTGTCATCGGAAATAACTATACAATCGTCCGTACCTTACCTTTAAGAAATGAGTCAGAAAGATGCCTGATACCAATGACCGGGTCCGTGCCGTGGCATGGGTCGACGATATGCTGCACCTGCTGGATCAACGCTACCTGCCTGCACGGGAAGATACGCTGGTGATCAGCGACTGTCGGGCGGCTGCCGAGGCGATTCGCGACATGGTGGTACGCGGTGCTCCGGCCATCGGTATTACCGCCGCCTATGCGGCCGTGCTCGCCGCCCGCGCACGTTTTAGCGCCGATGGCGACGGCTGGCGCGCCGGGTTTGAACAGGACCTGGCCGATCTGGGCCAGGCGCGGCCCACCGCGGTCAACCTGGGCTGGGCGGTTCGCTGTATGCGGGAAAAGGCCGCTGGCCTGTCGGGGGATCCGGTGCCGGCACTGCTGGAACTGGCGCGTGGCATCCACGAGGAAGATATACAGGCCAACCGCCGCATGGGTGAGCTGGGGGCGCAGTTCATCGCGCCTGGCAGCGGCGTGCTTACCCACTGCAATACCGGCTCGCTGGCGACCGGCGGCTACGGTACGGCGCTGGGTGTCATACGCAGCGCCTGGGCGGCCGGAAAACTCGATGCCGTGTTTGCGGATGAAACCCGGCCCTGGTTGCAGGGCGCACGCCTGACGGCCTGGGAACTGGTCAGGGATGGCATCCCGGTCACCCTGCTGGTGGACGGCGCGGCCGCGCACCTGATGAAACAGGGCCGGGTGCAATGGGTCATCGTCGGCTCCGATCGCATTGCCGCCAACGGCGATGTCGCCAACAAGATCGGCACCTACAGTGCTGCGGTTGCGGCGCGCCACCACGGTGTGAAATTCATGGTGGTGGCGCCGAGTTCTACGGTGGATATGGCCATTGCCTCGGGTGCGGACATCCCCATCGAGATGCGGGCGCCGGAAGAGGTGCTGGGATGTGGCGGGCAGCCGGTTGCGGCGGCCGGTGCACAGGCCTGGAACCCGGCATTTGACGTCACACCAGCCGCGCTGGTGGACGTCATTGTCACGGAACGGGGCGTCGTCGAACAGCCGGATCTGGCGAAAATGACCGCCATGATGAAGTGACGGTTATTTGACGAGATGCCGTTCAGGGCGTCTCAGAGGCGTTCTGGGCGCCGATTGTTCTGATGCAGTACCCCGCCCGCATGTGTTACCATGCCGCTTTTACGGGCTCTCGTTATTGGAGCGCGTCCTGGAGAACCGGGGATCGGGTTCGACCCGGCGCCATACCCTTCACAGACCGTCGGCCGCAGGGATGCGGCCGTCGAGCGTACAGGGAGGTATTCACAGCGGGTCTGTGAAGGGTGTGGCGCCGGGTCGTTGTCACTACAGAGTACTGATGGGAATTCATGGCTGACTTCGCCAAAGAAGTGCTTCCGGTCAACCTGGAAGACGAAATGCGCCAGTCCTACCTCGATTACGCCATGAGCGTGATCGTCGGGCGCGCGCTGCCCGATGTGCGCGACGGCCTGAAGCCGGTGCACCGCCGGGTGCTGTATGCCATGCACGTGCTCGGTAACGACTGGAACAAACCCTACAAGAAATCTGCCCGTGTGGTCGGTGACGTCATCGGTAAATACCACCCGCACGGCGATACCGCTGTCTACGATACTATCGTGCGCATGGCGCAGCCGTTCTCGCTGCGCTACATGCTGGTCGACGGCCAGGGCAACTTCGGCTCGGTAGACGGCGATTCGCCGGCGGCCATGCGTTACACCGAAGTGCGCATGGCAAAGATCGCGCACGAGCTGCTCGCCGATCTCGAAAAGGAAACTGTCGATTTCGTCCCGAACTACGACGAATCGGAACACGAGCCGTCGGTATTCCCGACCCGCCTGCCGAACCTCCTGATCAACGGCTCGGCCGGTATCGCGGTTGGCATGGCGACCAACATCCCGCCGCACAACCTGACTGAAATCGTCAACGGCTGTCTGGCCCTGATCGAAAACCCCGACCTCAGTATCACCGAGCTGATGGAGATCATCCCCGGCCCGGACCTGCCCACCGCCGGCATTATCAACGGTGTGCGCGGTATACACGAGGCCTACCACACCGGCCGCGGCCGGATCCGTATCCGCGCACGCAGCCACATCGAGGGCGAGGACGGCAGTAAACAGGCCATCGTGGTCACCGAACTGCCGTATCAGGTCAACAAGGCCCGTCTGCTGGAGAAAATCGCCGAACTGGTCAAGGACAAGAAGCTGGAAGGCATCTCCAACCTGCGTGACGAGTCCGACAAGGACGGTATGCGCATGGTCATCGAGCTGAAGCGCGGCGAAGTGGCGGAAGTGATCCTGAACAACCTGTACCAGCATACCCAGTTGCAGAGCGTATTCGGCATCAACATGGTGGCGCTGGTCGACGGCCAGCCGCGCCTGCTGAACCTGAAACAGATCCTGAAAGCCTTCGTCCGCCACCGCCGCGAAGTGGTGACAAGGCGTACCGTCTACCTGCTGCGCAAGGCGCGCGAACGCGCCCATATATTGGAAGGGCTGGCGGTTGCGCTGGCCAATATCGATGAAGTGATCGCGCTGATCAAGTCGTCCAGCAGCCGTGCCGAAGCGCGTGCGGAACTGGTGCGGCGCGAATGGCAGCCGGGTATCGTCGCTGAGCTGTTGCAGCGTTCCGGCAGCGAGGCTTCACGCCCGGACGGTCTGGATGACCAGTATGGTTATCACGGGGATGTCTACCACCTGTCGGAAACCCAGGCACAGGCAATCCTGGACCTGCGCCTGCACCAGCTGACCGGCCTGGAACAGCACAAGATTGTCGATGAATACAAGGAAGTCATTGCCAACATCGACGAGTTGCTGAACATACTCAGTAACCCGGATCGCCTGATGCAGGTCATTCGCGACGAACTGGAAGAAGTGCGCGAACAGTTCGGCGACGAGCGCCGTACCGAGATCCTGGTGGACCAGCTCGATCTCACCATGGAAGACCTGATTACCGAGGAAGACGTGGTGGTGACCCTGTCACACGCAGGCTATGCCAAGTCACAGCCGCTGTCTGACTACCGCGCGCAGCGGCGTGGCGGGCGTGGCAAGTCGGCGACCCGGATCAAGGAAGAGGATTTCATCGACAAGCTGTTTATCGCCAGCACTCACGACACCATCCTGTGTTTCAGCAGTCGGGGCAAGGCCTACTGGCTGAAGGTGTACCAGTTGCCGCAGGCCGGTCGCCTGGCGCGCGGCAAGCCGATCGTCAACCTGCTGCCGCTGGAAGACGGGGAGCGTATCAACGCGGTCCTGCCGATACGGGAATACAGCGAAGACCAGTTTATTTTTATGGCCACAGCGCAGGGCACGGTCAAGAAGACCCCGCTGTCCGACTTCTCGCGCCCGCGCAGCAACGGCATCATCGCCGTAGATCTGCGCGCCGATGATTACCTGGTCAACGTGGACATCACCGACGGTACGCGGGATGTAATGCTGTTCAGCAGTGCCGGCAAGGCGATCCGCTTCAAGGAATCCGATGTGCGTCCCATGGGCCGCACGGCCTGCGGTGTGCGAGGTATCCGGCTCAATGCCGACCAGCGGGTGATTGCGCTGATCATCGTGGATGAAGGTACGGTGCTGATGGCCACCGAAAACGGTTACGGCAAACGTACCCTGGTATCCGATTACCCGACGCACGGGCGCGGTGGCCAGGGTGTGATTTCCATCCAGGGCTCGGATCGTAACGGCGACGTGGTGGGTGCGGTACTGGTCAGCGATGAGGATGAAATCATGCTGATCAGTAACGGCGGTACGCTGGTACGTACACGCGTAAACGAGATATCCACGATGGGGCGCAACACCCAGGGTGTGCGACTCATCAACCTGCAGAACGATGAACGGCTGGTCGGTGTGGAGCGTATCGTCGAAGTTCAGGATGATGACGGCGAGGACGCGCCGGACGATCAGGCATCCGAATAATGCGAGCAGCTTACTTGTCCGACCGGTTGTTTACAGACGCGCTGTGAATACATGCCCCAGGGCACCTTCTCGACCGTTGGGACGGTCTCACCTTGTCCCTGTACGCTCGGCGGCCGCATCCCTGCGGCCAGACGGTCTGGAAGCAGCCTGTCAGGCAAGCGGACTGCGTTTATATAGATTATTTTTCTAGGAGCTGTATAGCA
>DRQL01000094.1 GCA_011371465.1 Gammaproteobacteria bacterium
GCTTCCAGTTCGGAAGCGGCGAAGATGACCTTGATGATCTGCCTGTCGCCCTCGTTCAGCGCGCTGCGCATGTCGCGTGCGCGGTTCCTGGCCTCCCGGTAGGATTCGTGCTGTTCGAGTTTATCCAGGGTCTTCAGCAGGCTGGTAGGACCCGGGGTAATTTTATAGATGTAATAGGGCATGATGATGTGGATCGCGCTCAGGTTGCTGGCTACGGTGCGACAGTATAGCAAGCCGGTGCAGGTTGCTCACAAGCCCACTTGTTCAACATGGTTTCCCTGCGTAATGACAAAACCGGTGCGGCGATCATAACCCTCGGCGCTGTAGGCGAACTGGAAAGTGCGTTGCAGGGTAAGGCTGCCGTGCCGGGAACGGCGCAGCGCAACGCGCTGCAGCGTCACCGTGGCATCCAGTAGCTGCAGTTGCTGGTGTCTGCAGATATCGCGCGCCGCCAGCAGGGCCAGCTCCCTGTCACGCAGGGTGTTTTGCCAGAACCAGACAAATAATCCCAGTAGAATCAGTAACAAGAGGCCAGTGCTTTCCATCGGTTGGTTTGTGATCGGGGAGCTGAAAAGCCCAGTGTACCTCAAAGCTGGTAGGGAAAAGCCGGGCAGCAGGGTGGTGCCGGCGTGTTACAATCGGGGCGGTTACGGAGCAGAGGGCCTGTCATGACTGGCATGAGCGAAGAAGAACGTCTGGAACTGACGCGCGGTATTTTGAATATGCTGGATGACTGGGAGGTCGACGCAAAAGACCAGCTGACCCTGCTGGGCATGAGTGATGTCCCGGCACGCGAGGTGAAACGCCTGCGCGAAAGCCGCCCGCTTCCGGATGATCCGGAAATCATGCAGCGTATCGAGCACCTGATCTGTATCGCCGACGCCTTGCGCACCACCTATCCTTTCAGCAAGCGCATGGGCAGAATGTGGATGCACAAGCCCAACAGAAAGTTCCGCCAGCGTACACCGGTTGCCATGATGGTCGAAGACGGCATGGTCGGGATCATTTCCGTTCGTTCCTACCTGGACTGCACCTTCAGCTGGGATTTGTCGGGATCAAAAGCCTGATACGACCGCTTCCCCCTTTCTTCCGTGCCTGCGCTGCTCGATGTGCCCGGCGGGCTGTCAGGAGGCAAGTGGAACTATTTCTATGTCCAGCGATGACCCGGCCCGGTATCAGTCCCGTCGCAGTCGGTCGGAAACCGCAATGGGTGTCGGGTAACGCAACACGATGAAATAGGACGACACGATGAAGGTGATTAGTGTCGCCAGCTGGATCAGATAGGATGCCTGCATGCCGATGACGCCGGACTGTGTGGCCAGGATGGCAATCAGCAGGGAGAATTCACTGATCTGTCCCAGCCGGGCGCCAATTTCCGCGGCGGTCTGCGGGGGCTCGCCTTCCATGATCCACAGGCGTTTGAATACCACCGGCTTGACCAGCAGAGCGATACCGGCCAGCAGCAGGGCCGGCAGCGCGACCTGTTGCATGGCGGAAAGGTCAAAGGCGGCTCCCAGGCTGAAGAAAAACACCACCAGGAAGAAGTCCCTTAACGGCTTCAGGCTCTCCGCGATGTAGCGCGAAATCGGCTCGGTTGCTACGGAGATGCCGGCGATAAAGGCGCCAATCTCGGGCGACAGGCCCAGTGCTTCGGCCAGCTCTGCCATGCCCAGGCACCAGCCGATCGCCAGCAGGAAAATATATTCCTTGATGGTATCGAATCGTGCCAGCAGCCGGGTCAGTACAAAGCGTGCAAAAGCGAAGGCGAACAGCAGAATTCCCGGCAGTGCCAGGCTCATGATGGTGACGTGCTGCCAGCCACTGCCGGCGTTGGCCACGCTGTGCAGTGCCAGCAGGATCACAATGGCAACCAGGTCCTGCAGCAACAGCACGCTGATGATGATTTCACCCGTGTGCTGGTGGTGCAGCACCGTGCTTGGCAACAGTTTCAGCCCGATGATGGTGCTGGAGAACATCAACGTGGCGCCGATCACCACTGACTCTGTGACCGGGTAGCCGAACAGCAGACCCGTGGCGGTGCCGAGCACGGCAAACAGCAGCGAGCTGACCAGGGTGACGACGGTGGCCTTGCGGAACATGTTCCACAGGTCCTGCGGGTGCAGGTTCAGGCCCAGCAGGAACAGCAGGAAGACGATGCCCACGTGGGAGAGTTCCTGCAACAGGCTGACGTCGCCGACCAGTCCCAGTGCAGAAGGACCGATCGCCATGCCCAGCAGGATATAGGCCACGATGACGGACTGGCGCGCGTACAGCGCTGCCGTGGCCAGTACCGCGGCCCCGGTGAAAATCAGAAAAACAGAAAACAGGATCGACTGGTCCAATTCCATTGCACCTCGTTTGCCGCCATCGGTCACTCCCGCCCTGGTCGGGATTGAGGCAAAGCCTATCACACTAACAATCAAACGTTTTTTGAGTCGCCGGGGTTCAGCGGGTATCCTGCCGGTAGAGACGGTGACGGGGGCCTGGACGATTTTGCAATACACACGGACAGAACATACGCGGCAGCGATGGCCGCGTCGGATCGGCGTCCGCCGCCTGCTGGCCGCCCTGTTGCTGCCGCTGGCGCTGGTGGCTGCCCCGCTACGGGGTAGTGAAAAGCCGGTAGTGGTTGCCGAAGCCACGCTGCGCGAACTGGCGCCGGTCAACTGGTACACCGGTACCATCATCAGTCGGGAGCGGGCGAAACTCGCGGCCGAGGTGTCCGGGCGCCTGTTGTGGGTCGCAGAAGTCGGGGCGCAGGTGGATAAAGGTGCGACGGTAGCGCGCATCGACGGCGCGTTGATGAAAGAGGACCTGGCCGAACGCCAGGCGGATATTGCCCGCATCCGGGCGCGCCTCCAGTTCCTGGAAAAGGAAACCTCGCGCCTGCAGCGCCTGACCAAACAGAATAATGCCGCGCAAAGCCAGCTGGAAAAGACCATGTCGGAACTGGCCTCTGCACGCAGCGAACTCAAGGCCGCCCAGGCACGCGAACGACGTACGGCGCAGCAACTCGAGCGTACCGATCTGCGGGCACCTTTTTCCGGCGTAGTCACCGAGCGCCTGTTGCGTGCGGGAGAGTGGGCCGACGACGGTTCCGCGGTGGTGGCGATGACCGACCCCGACCTGCTCGAGGTGCAGAGCTGGGTGTCGGTATCAGCACTGCCTTTTATAAAAATGCAGTCCACCCTGAAGCTGGTGATCGGCGGGGAGGCCTGGCAGGGCACGGTACGTACCCTGGTCCCGGTGGGGGACCAGCGTTCCCGGCTGTATGAACTGCGCATCAGTTTGCCGGAGCGGCAATGGAACGTGGGCGAGAGTGTGCGCATTGCGGTACCGACTGCGCAGGCCAGGGAAGTGCTGGCCGTACCGCGCGATGCCCTGGTGATCCGGCGGAATTCCATCAGCCTGTTCCGTGTCGATGATGACCTCGTGGCCCGACAGGTCCCTGTGACGACCGGCATTGCCAGCGGTGCGTTCATCGAAGTGCAGGGCGACCTGAAGGCCGGTGACCGGGTGGTGATACGCGGTGGGGAGCGCCTGCGTGATGGCCAGCCGGTGACGATACAGAAACCGGGCGCCATGCAGTGATACTGACGCGCCTGGCATTGGGTAACCCGGTGGCCGCCGTGGTGGTTGCGCTCATGGTCCTGTTGTTTGGCCTGATCAGCCTGATGCGTTTGCCGGTACAGTTGACCCCCGAGGTCGAGCGCACGGCCATCACCATCTCAACCGGCTGGCGCGCTGCTGCCCCGGTTGAAATCGAATCCGAGATCCTGGAACCGCAGGAACGCATGTTGCGCGGTACGCCCGGCATGACGAGCATGTTGTCACGTGCCCAGCGCGGGCGCGGGCGGCTTACCCTTCGTTTCAAGGCCGGTGTGGACCTGCAACGCGCACTGGTCGACGTGCTGAACCGGCTCAACCGGGTCAGCAGCTACCCGGAGAACGTGGCGGAGCCGCGTCTGTCAACCATCGGGGCCAAAAATCGCCCGGTCGCCTGGTTCATTCTGAAAACCCTGCCGGGTAACCCGCGCAAGATCGGCACGTACCACCGCCTGGTCACCGAACTGGTGCAGGCACGCCTGGAACGGGTGCCGGGTGTGGCCCAGTCGGATGTGCGTGGCGGACGCGGGCGCGAGGTTCGCATTACCTTTGACCCGTACCGGATGGCGGCGCTGGGCATCGGTGTGCCGTCCATCGCGGAGCGGGTCGGGAAAAACGAGGACATCTCGGCCGGGGAAGCCAACGTTGGCAAGCGACGCTATACGATCCGTTTTTCCGGCACCTATCCGCTGGACCAGTTCGGTGAGCTGGTGGTGGACTGGCGCGAAGGCCGACCCGTGCTGTTGCGCGATATTGCCGAGGTTGAACTCAGGCCGGTCGAGCGCAGCAGCTTTGTCATCAACCAGGGTGAAAGTGCGATCGCTGTCAACGCCTACCGCGAGCCCGGTGTCAACGTATTGAAGCTGATGAGTGACCTGCAGGCGGCTGTGCGCGAGCTGGAAGGCCCGTTGCAGCAGGCCGGGCTCAGCATCGAGCAGGTCTACGATGAAACCATCTACATCAACCAGTCCATTCGTATGCTCGCCACCAACCTGGTGGCAGGAGTGGTGCTGGCGGTAGCGGTGCTGTGGTGGTTCATGCGCCGGCTGCGGGCAACGGCCATCGTTGCGGTGGCGATTCCTCTGTGCCTGGTGTTCGCCTTTATCATTCTCGATATCACCGGCCACACCCTGAATATTATCTCGCTGGCGGGGCTCGCGTTTGCGGTGGGCATGGTGCTCGATGCCGGTATCGTCGTGCTGGAGAATATCGTGCGCCTGCGTGAACAGGACCTGCCGGCGGAACAGGCGGCGTCGCTGGGCGTGGACCAGGTGTGGGGGGCCTTGCTGGCGTCCACCGCGACTACCGTGGCCGTGTTCCTGCCGGTGGTGTTTCTCGATGACCAGGTGGGGCAGCTGTTTGGCGATCTGGCTGTCGCCATTTCCGCGGCCGTGGTTGCTTCGCTGTTGATCGCCGTGTACATGGTGCCGGTCACCGCTGCCAACTGGCTGACCGGGCTGAAGCTGGAAGACCGGCATGCACACTGGTGGCGTTCCGCCAGCGCATGGATTATGCGCATGACGGATACCCCGGCACGGCGGCACAGCCTGATCCTGGCGCTGATTGGCGTGCCGCTGGTGCTGAGCGGCCTGCTGCTGCCCGAAGCGGACTACCTGCCCACCGGCAATCGCAACCGGGTGTCGGCCTCGATCAGCGTTGCACCCGGCGTCAACCTGGATACCATCGAAAAGGAAGTGGGCCAGGTGATCGCGCGGCGCATGGCGCCGTACCTGAGCGGGGAAAAACAGCCGCAGGTGAAAAACTACTTTTTCGTGGTCTATCGTGGTGGCGCGCACATGGGGGTACGCCCCGTTGACCCGGATTCAGTGGATGCGCTGATCCCGATTCTGAATGACATCGTGAGCGGGTTTCCGGATACGCTGGCGTTTGCGCGCCGGGATTCCCTGTTCAGTGGTGTGGGTGGTGGCGGCAGTGTCGATGTCAACCTGCAGTCGCGGCATCTGGAAGCCCTGCTGGAAGCGGCACGTGCAGGCTATGACCTGATTGAACAGGCGATACCCGGGGTTTCCATCCGTCCTTCCCCGGGCCTGGAAATGGCCGAACCGGAAATCCTGCTGGTGCCGGATGAACGGCGTATTGCCGAGGCCGGCTGGAACCGCGAGACACTCGGGCGTGTCGCGCGTGCGTTCGGGTCCGGCCTGTACGTGGGCGAGTATTTCGACGGCGAACGACGGCGCGATATCGTCGTGCGTACGGAACCCTGGCATACCCCGGAAGAGCTGGAAGCCCTGCCGGTGGTGACGCCGGAAGCCGGCGTGCTGCCACTCGGCGAACTGGTCCGCATCGAACGTACCGCCGGTCCCGGCCAGATTCGCCGCCTCGACCGGCGCCGCACGGTGAGCCTGCAATTGCGGGCCCCGGAAGGCATGTCCCTCGAACACCTTATGAAGGTGCTGCGCAGTGACGTCGAACCGCAGTTGCTGGGTCTGTTGCCTGAGGATGGCGGCATCCGCTACTCCGGTACCGCAAAGAAGCTGGACGCGGCACTGCAAACGGTCAGCGGCAGCTTTCTGCTGGCCATCGCCATTCTCTACCTGCTGATGACCGCCCTGTTTCGATCCTTTATCGACAGTTTGCTGGTGCTGGTGGTCCTGCCACTGGCTACCGTGGGTGGGGTGATGGCTCTGCAACTGGTGAACCTGTTCGCATTCCAGCCGCTGGACCTGCTGACCATGATCGGTTTTGTGATCCTGCTGGGGCTGGTGGTCAACAACGCCATCCTGCTGGTCTACCAGACCCGCAGTGCCGAACGGGAAGGGCTGGCGCGCAGACTTGCGGTGGAGCAGGCCGTGCAATTGCGCCTGCGGCCGATCCTGATGAGCACCCTGACCAGCCTGTTCGGCATGTTGCCACTGTTGCTGGTCCCTGGCGCGGGTACGGAACTGTATCGCGGGCTGGCGGCCGTTATCGTGGGTGGTCTGTCCATCAGCACCCTGTTTACCCTGTTGCTGTTGCCGAGCCTGCTGCGCCTGGGTGAAATGAATTCCTGCCATACGGCATCGGGTGATACCATAGCGCCATGAACTGGAAAGAGCAGGTGCGCGGTACCCTGTGGCGATGGGCGGAATCCTTCAAGGGCTGGCTGTGGCGCCTGGGCGCGTTGTACCACCCGAAAAATCTCAGGCAGAAAGGACTTGTGGGCGCGGCGGCTTTATTGCTGCTGGCAGCCCTGTTTATCGCCCTGGTGGTCGGCTGGTACTGGAGCCGGGAACCGGATCGTTTTGACGTCCGTGAAGTCGCCCTGCAGCAGGTCGAGGGGGATGCTGGCCGGCTGGTGACCGGTGTGACCTTCACCAGTACCCTCATCCAGATCGGCGAAGTACTGTTGAACAAACGCGGTGGTTATCTTTCCAACGATAAACTGCCGCCCGGGGTATGGCTGGACAATATGCCGAACTGGGAGTACGGCGCGCTGGTCATGTTGCGCGATGCCACCAGTGCACTGCGTAATAATCTATCACGCTCCCAGTCCCAGTCGGTCGAGAACAAGGCCCTGTCGGATGCGGACCCCCGTTTCAACTTCCGTAACGATTCGTGGCTGCTGCCCGCCACGGAGAGTGAATACAGGAAGGCGCTGCGGGCACTGGGTGAATACCTGCGGGAACTGAGCGATGCGGACAAGCAGCAGGCGCAGTTCTTTGCGCGGGCCGATAACCTGCGCCAGTACCTGGAAGTGGTTGGCAAACGGCTGGGCAGCCTGTCGCAACGGCTCAGCGCCAGCGTCGGCCAGGTGCGCGTCAACACCGACCTGGCCGGTGAAAGCCGTGCCCGTCAATCCACCGCGACACCGGAGATTCTGACGGTAAAGACACCCTGGCTCGAACTGGACGACGTGTTCTATGAAGCGCGCGGTGCGACCTGGGCCCTGCGGGCCATACTGGAAGCGGTGGAATATGATTTCGAGGACATACTGAAGAAAAAAAATGCCCTGGTGTCATTGCGGCAGATTATCCGTGAACTGGAAGAGTCGCAGCAGCCGACCTTCAGCCCGGTGATACTCAACGGCAGTGGTTTCGGCATATTTGCCAACTATTCACTGACCATGGCCAATTACATTGCGCGTGCCAACGCGGCAGTGATCGATTTACGGGCACTGTTGCAGCAAGGCTAGTTTCAGGGTGTCCCTCGCCGTGGCCGATACTGCTGTTACAGGCCGTTGGCAGCAGGGATGCTGCCATCGAGCGTACAGGGAAGTATTTACCGCGAGCCTGTAACAGCAGTATCGGCCACGGCGAGGGACGGTACGGTGGGGCGTAGAGGTTTGTGTTGACTGACCGGGAACCGGATTTGTTATGAACTGGCTGGATCGTATTCCATACAGCATCCTTGTGCCGCTGGCGCTGTTTCTCACCTTTGCGCCTTTTGTGCCGGAACCGCATCTGTGGCAGAAGCTGAAGATGCTGGCGGATGGCGCCCTGGTAAAGCCCATTGATATATTTGACCTGTTCCTGCACGGCACGCCGCTGGTCCTGTTGCTGGTAAAGCTGGCCCGGCGCGGGAGTGCGTCGTGAGCGGGCAGGAGCGCAGACAGCATGTGCGCACGGCACTGGTAGCCGATGTGCAGCTGGCGCATGCCAGTTTCGGAACCCTGGATGTGAAAATGCGGGACCTGTCCGATGGCGGGGTATTTCTGTTTACCGGAGACCGCGTTGACCTGCCGGTGGGTGAAGCAGTGAAAATCAGGGCGCTGGACGTGGAGGATGCGCCACTGTTGTCAGCGCGGATCGTGCGTCGCGACAGTGCGGGTATTGCGCTGAAGTTCAGCGAGAGCTGATCAGGCGTGGGCTAGCCTTTGCTGTCCTTGCGGTCACCCGGCCGTGTCGAACCGGTATCCAGTGATACCACGACTTCCGATTCGGGTTCGTCAATGTAGCGTGGTCGGGCGTTCATGTCGCGGCCGTGCTGCTTTCCCAGCTCCTGTTCGCGCGAAACGATCAGCATCAGGCATTCGCGAATGCTCTGTATGGTCCGTTCGGAAAGCGGGTGCTTGTAGCCGGGGTGTGGCGCCGTGTCCCTGGCCACGCTGGTCAGTACGTTTTTCATCATGCGCAGCACGCGCTCTTCGGTGGTCAGTTCTGGTTCGCTCATGCGGATTCCTCGATCCCGGGTCCGGGTGTATTGTGCCACAGCCGCTGCCGGCATTCGCAATACACGCCCCCTTCAGGCGGGTTTTCCGGACTCCAGTTCTTCCCAGCGCCGGTAGGCTGTCTGCAGGCTGGCCTCGGTATCGGACAGTTGCCGTCGGGTGGCGGCGATCTCGCTGCCTTCCAGCTGGTAGAAGGCGGGATCCGCCATCCGCTGGTGGATTTTTTCGATTTCGGTTTCCAGGGTTTCGATCTGCCCGGGGAGCTGTTCCAGTTCGCGCTGCTCCCGGTACCCCAGCCGGGCCGGCCGGGCAGTGGTCCTGGTATTTTTCTGCACAGGCTGGCTGGCGTTGTTGCGTGCAGGCCCCGGGCTGGCAGCCTGGCGCTGGCGCAACCAGTCTGCATACCCTCCGACGTATTCCCTGACCAGTCCACCGCCCTCGAACACCAGCGTGCTGGTAACCACCCGGTCGAGGAAACTGCGGTCGTGGCTGACCAGCAATACGGTGCCCCGGTATTCCACCAGCAGATCTTCCAGCAGATCGAGGGTGTCCATGTCGAGGTCGTTGGTGGGTTCGTCGAGTACCAGCAGGTTGGAGGGTTTGCTGAACAGCCGCGCCAGCAGCAGGCGATTGCGTTCGCCGCCGGACAGCGCGCTGACCGGTGTCTGGCAGCGCTGCGGGGCGAACAGGAAATCCTGCAGGTAGCTGATCACGTGACGTTGCTGCTGGTTGACCTCGATGAACTGCCGGCCGTCGGCAATGTTGTCGATCACGGACCGGTTTTCATCCAGCTGCGCGCGGCGCTGGTCGAAATAGGCGATGTTCAGCCGGGTCCCGTGCCGGATGCTGCCTGAATCCGGTTGCAGCTCGCCCAGCAACAGGCGCAGCAGGGTGGTTTTGCCAACGCCGTTAGGACCAATGATGCCAACCTTGTCGCCGCGCAGGATCAGGGTGTCGAAATGATCGACCAGCGTGCGCCCCCCGGCTGCGTAGCAGACCCCCAGGGCTTCCGCCACCAGCTTCCCCGAGCTGCCGGCCTGCTGTGACTGCATCCGGGCCTTGCCGGTGAGGTCGCGGCGCTGGCCGCGCTGTTCGCGCATCTTCTGCAGCTTGCGTACCCGGCCTTCGTTGCGGGTGCGGCGTGCCTTGATGCCCTGGCGTATCCAGCGTTCTTCGCTGGCCAGTTTTTTGTCAAAGGCGGCCTGCTGGCTGGCTTCGGTATCCAGCCATTCCTGTTTGCGCCGCAGGTAGGTCGGGTAGTCCCCCGGCCAGTCGCTCAGTACGCCGCGATCCAGGTCGACGATGCGTGTTGCCAGCCGGGTGAGGAAGCTGCGGTCGTGGGTGATGAACAGCAGCGCACCGTTGAAACCCAGCAGGAAGTCTTCCAGCCATTCGATGGAGCGGATGTCCAGGTGGTTGGTGGGCTCGTCCAGCAGTAACAGGTCCGGCGTACAAACCAGCGCGCGAGCCAGCAGTACACGCCGCTGGATACCCCCGGACAACTGCTCAAAGCGGTCGTCGGGCTGCAGTGCGAGTTTTGAAAGGACGCTCTCCACGCGCTGCTCCAGGGACCAGCCTCCCTGGGCTTCCAGCTCGTGCTGGGTGGTTTCCAGCTGCTCCAGCAGTTTTTCGTCCTGGCTGCGGGCCAGTGCCGCGCTGAGCTGGTGGAAACGGCGTAGCAGTGCGCCCAGTTCCCCCAGACCCTGTGCAACGCAATCAAACACACTGCCGCTGAAGTCCCCCGGCAAATCCTGGTCGAGCGCCGCAATGCGCAGACCCTGGCGGCAGTCGATGGTGCCCTCGTCCGGTTTCAGACGGCCTTCCAGCACTTTCAGCAGGGTGGATTTGCCACAGCCGTTACGGCCTACCAGGCAGACGCGTTCGGCCGGTTCGATGCTCAGGTTGACGCCGTCCAGCAGGGCAGGGCCGCCATAACTCAGGCGCAGGTTACGGGCTCGAAGCAGGGACATGGGGCGCGAAGCATACAAGGTGTGCCGGCACGGGCTCAACTCCTTTTCAGGACGGTCGTTAACGGCATTGGGGGTGTCGGAAAGCCTGAAAATGTGCACAATGTCACACCAATCGTGACGCGGAACCCGCACACTGGCTGCCCGGCAACGGAGAACAGGCCCATGCTTGAACACGATTTCTACGCAGATCCTACGGTTTTCGACCAGCTGAAGAGTGAAGCGGCCGGCTGGTTGTGTACGCGCCTGGAAAAGCTTTGTCCCTATGCCTGGACGATTGGTTTCAGCCTGCTGGGGCTGGTGTTCCTGTCCATTGCTACCGGTGTATTCGCGGTGTTGTTGCTGCAACGCTTTGGCGGGGAACCCGCTTCCGTGCTGAACCAGTCACTGGCGCAGGCCGTGACCATGATGATCGCGTTACTGGCTGCGCAGGTGGTATTCAAGCAGGCACTGGCGGCCTGGCCAAGGCAGGTGGAGATGCCGGTCCGCCTGCGTTTCCTGATGCGCTTTTTCGGTTTCAGTGTGCCCTCCTGGCGGCGGCAGCGGGCAGCGCACCAGGAGGTTCGCAGGATCCGGCCTGATCGCCGCAGGACCCCGGCTTCCGAGCAGCAGGCTATCCAGGACTTTTTCGCCGGTGTGCGTGCCGCCGGGGTGAATGTCACCATTGCCAGGACGCTGTTTGCAGCGGGTATACGCTCCGTGGACCGCCTGTGCACCATCAGTGACCGGCAGTTGCAGGCCATCCGTGGTGTCGGACCGGCGACGGTACGCAAACTCAGAAAACATTTCCCCGCCCGGTAGGCGCGCCGGCCTGCGGCGCGAAGAAGCTCAGGGTGCGCGATCGTCGCCAGGAGACCGTTCCTGCAGGCTGCGGTAGCAGTCGGGTGTGAAACGCGGTGAGCAGATCGCGTAGAACACCAGGTCCCCGCTGCCGGTATTGCGGATGCGCTGTCGCACACCGGCCGGGATAAAGACCACGTCACCGGTTACCACCTGCCTGGGGGCCAGTTCGCCGATTTCCGCGCAGCCCTCTCCCTGGACAATGAGATAACGCTCGGTAACCCCGTGCAGGCAGTGCCAGCGCGTCGTCCCTCCCGCTTCAACCCGGGCGCGTGCAATGGATACCTGCGGGTCATCGCTATGGTTGGCAATCTCCAGGATATGGCAGCCTTCCTGGAACCAGTATTCCTCCAGGCCCTGCCCGGACATGATTTTTGCTGTCATTGCACCACTTTACCCCATGTCCGTTGTGCCGACAGCACGACAGCAGGCTGGAACCGCCGGTACCTATGCCTTTGCAAGGGGCGAACCGGGTCTCGCAACCTCACAGGGTACGCTGCTGCCAGTAGAATAAAGTGCCGGTAACACTTTGTGCTATTCTCGCCAGCGCCTATTCGGGAAGTGTTAACAGGCCCTGGCAGCCTGCCATGTCGGAGAGACCCATGACCGAGCCTGAGCCCTTTTCCATACATGCCCTGGAACTGGGGCCGATGGAAAATTTCGTGTACCTGGTCGAAGACCGGGCCAGCGGTCGTGCAGCGGTCGTCGACCCCGCCTGGGAAGTCCCTCAGGTGCTGGATCTGGCCGGGCGGCACGGCGTACGCATCACCGATATCCTGTTGACGCACAGTCACCACGATCACATCAACGGCATAGAAGATGTGCTGCAGGCGCATGATGCGCAACTGCACCTGTTGAAGGATGAGGCGCAGTTCTGGGGTTCGTATCTGGATATCCCGACCCTGCACCACGGTGGTGATCGCATCGCGCTGGGCGATACGGAGATCGAGGTGTTGCACACGCCCGGGCATACGCCGGGCTCGGCCTGTTACCGGGTCGGTGAGCAGTTGATCACCGGCGATACACTGTTTGTATTTGGCTGTGGTCGCTGTGACCTGCGTGGTGGCGACCCCGAGCAGATGTTCAAAACGCTCAAGGACATGGAGCGGAACCTGCCCGACAGCACCGTGATCCTGCCGGGGCACAACTATGCGGAGAAAAGCACCTCGACGCTGAAGGAACAGCGTGAAGGCAACCCGTTTATGCACTTCGACGACCCGGCCCGCTTCCTGCACTACCGCATGTTTTACCACGACAGGCACCGGCACGGTCCATACGGCCCGGTATGCAGGGGGCACGAAATGCCCGCGGACGAAGGTTGAAGACACTGCCGGACCTGGTGCAGCCCGGTCTGCGCCTGCTCTCTGTAGGACTGAATCCCTCCATCCCGTCGGTACAGCGGGGATTTTACTTCGCCAACCCGCGCAACCGTTTCTGGACGGCGCTGAATGCCAGCGGCCTGACCGGCGAGCCGGTTGAGCCGGGCCCCGGTGCCATGGAAGTCCTGTTGAAACGCGAACGCATGGGATTTACTGATCTGGTAAAACGCCCGACGCGCGGTGCCGCCGACCTGAAAGCCGCGGATTACCGGGCAGCGGCACCGCGCCTGCGCGCATTGATCAAAGCCTGTCAGCCGCAGTGCGCCTGGTTTCATGGCAAGGTGGCCTGGGGTTATTTTGTACGCTACGGGGGCGCGGCTGTCAGCGACTGCGGATGGGGGTTGCAGGATCAACAGATCGGAAAGACGGCTGTCTTCGTAACACCCAATCCCAGCCCGGCCAACGCCGCTTTTTCCCTGGATGACCTGGTGCAGGCCTACCGGCAGCTGGCAGCGTACCTGGCCGGCTCCTGATCTTCGGCCTTGCCGACGACGGGAACGGCCTGTGTAACGCCGGCCTGGCAGAATCCTGTTGACAGGATCCGCCGGCACGGTGCAGACTCGAACGCATGTCGAATCTTTACCCGGTAACTATCCTGATGCGCGTAGCATGCAAGCACCTGTGGCGAGTGTGCGGGTGCGGCTGTCTGGAGGAAACCGGGTAAAAAGATTGTTCGACACGTTTCTTTCAAGGCCGCAGCCCGCGAGGACTGCGGCCTTTTTTATTGTACGGGGAGAAGACAAAACCGATGTCGGTACCGGCAGCATTTGCAGGTGTCATCCTGATCTGGTCGACTACACCGCTGGCGATTCAGTGGAGCAGCGAGGGTGGCGGGTTTCTGTTCGCGGTAACGGCGCGCATGGTGCTGGGCCTGGTGTTCTGCCTGCTGGCTATCCGCATTACCGGTATTGACATGCCCTGGCACAGGCGCGCACGCGCAGCCTACCTGGCCGCGGGCGCTGCCATTTTCGGTGCCATGACGCTGGTGTACTGGGGCGCGCAGTATGTTCCTTCCGGCTGGATCGCGGTGCTGTTCGGTCTGTCGCCGCTGCTGACCAGCCTGTTTTCGGTGTTGTGGTTGTCGCAGCAGCCGCTCTCCAGAGTGGAATTGCTGGGCCTGTTGCTCGCGGTCGCCGGTCTGGCGGTCATCTTTGCCGGTGGCACGGAGATGGGACCCCGGGTCGGGATCGGCGTGGTGGCGGTGCTGTTGTCGACGGTGTTACATGCAGCCAGTGCTGTATGGGTCAAGCGCCTGTCTGCCGACCTGCCGGCACTGGCAGTGACCGGCGGTGGTCTGACTA
>DRQL01000095.1 GCA_011371465.1 Gammaproteobacteria bacterium
CAGCTGCGAGAACCTCCACGGCCATAATTTTCACGTGCGCATCAACGCACAGGGAGACAATGACGCTGACAGTCTGGTGATTGACTTTGTATTGATTTCCCGCCTGGCTGCGGGCATTTGCGCCGACCTCAACGACAAGGTACTGCTGCCGGCGAACAGCGATGCCGTCAAAATCGAACAGCGTGATCAACTGCTCCACATCAGCAGTTACGGCAAACAGTTCGTGTTGCCGGAACATAACTGTTGCCTGCTGCCGCTCGGCAACACCACAGCGGAAATGCTGGCATGGTATATCGGCGAACGCCTGCTTGAGTCGCTGCAACAGCAAGGGGCAGCAGCCAATATAGGCGAACTGGAAATCGCAGTGGAGGAAGCCGACCGCCAGTGGGGCGTGTGCCGCAGAGTGTTGACACATGGCGACTAACCCTGCTGCACCGCGACTGGCCTGGGCCCTGACCGGCTCCGGGCACCACCTGCGCGAATGCCTGGGGCTGCTGAACGAACTGGAAGATGTAGACCTGTTCCTCAGCGCCGCCGCTGCAGAAATCCTCACCATGTACGGCTACCGGCTCGACACCCTGCGCCGGAGAATACGCGTATTCCGCGATACCACCGCGAGCAGCGTCCCGGTCGGCCTGTTCTACAGCGGCAACTACCATACCCTGGTGATTGCACCTGCAACATCCAATACCGTCGCCAAGTGTGTGTATGGCATCTCCGATACCCTAGTGACCAATATCTATGCCCAGGCCGGCAAGTGCCGCGTACCGTCTATTGTGTTTGCCTGCGATACTGAACCGCAACTGGAAAGTGCTGCACCGCACGGTATCGTAAATGTCTATCCACGCCGTGTCGACCTGGAAAACACGGAGCGCCTGCGTAATTTCGAAGCCACCCGGGTGGTATCCGATATGGCGCAACTGCGTCAGGCCATCGAGAGACGAATGCCATGTCCGAACGTATCCTGTTCCTGACCGGAAAGCTCGCCGGGAAAAATCTGCACCGGATACTGGAGTCGATGCAACCGACTGCATTCGAGGCAGTCGTTTGCCAGCTCGGTATCAACGTAGCAGGCCTGATGACAGCGGATATGATTCGCAGACGCCTGGATATGCCGGAAGGCATCAGCCGCATCATTGTTCCCGGGCGCTGCCGCGGTGACCTGCAAACGCTCAGCCTGCTCTACGGTGTACCCGTTGAACGCGGACCTGAAGAACTCAGGGACCTGCCGCAGTTTTTCGGCCATGGCGAAAAACCACCTGACCTGAGCCGTTACGATATAAAAATATTTGCGGAGATCGTCGACGCACCGAAGCTGGACATCGAGGCCATCCTGCAGCGCGCACAGGCCTACCGGAGCCAGGGCGCCGATGTCATCGATATCGGCTGTTTACCCGACACGCCCTTCCCCCACCTGACCGAATGCGTTCAGGCATTGCGTGACGATGGCTTCAAAGTGAGTATCGACTCTGTAGACAGCCGGGAATTGCTGACCGGCGGCAAGGCAGGCGCCGACTACCTGTTAAGTCTGCGTGAAGATACCCTGTGGATTGCCGACCAGGTCGCTGCCGTGCCGATCGTTATTCCGACCCGGCCCGGCGATATGAACAGCCTGCTGCGCGCCATGGAAATGCTGGACAGACAGGGTCACCGTTATCTTGCCGACCCGGTTCTCGATCCGCTGCTGTTCGGTTTTACCGAATCGTTGTGCCGTTACCGTGAGTTACGCAAAAGGCGCCCCGACGCCGGGATTCTTATGGGAATCGGCAACGTGACCGAGCTCACTGATGCCGATACCTGCGGCATCAACGCGTTGTTGATCGGCATTGCCAGTGAACTGGGCATTACCCACATCCTTACCACCCAGGTCAGCCCGCACGCACGGCGCGCCGTCAGCGAAGTGGATGTTGCGCGCCGTACGCTGTTTCTGGCACGCGAACAGAACAGCCTGCCGCGCAATCTGGACGACCGCCTGCTGGGTATACACGAACGTCGACCGTTTCCCTATAGCGGCGCGGAAATAGCGGAAACGGCCGCTGCCGTACGCGACCCCAGCTACCGCGTTCAGGTCAGCGAAGACGGCATCCATGTGTATAACCGGGATGGAATGCACACCGGCACCGACCCGTTTGAACTGCTCCCGGCACTTGAGTTCAGGAATGATACCGGTCACGCTTTCTACATGGGCACCGAGCTGGCGCGTGCCCAGATCGCCTGGCAACTCGGCAAACGCCATACCCAGGACCAGGAACTCAACTGGGGCTGCGCCAGCGACCAGGACCGGGACCGGCCGGCCCACTCGCCCAAACCGGGCTGCACACTCATAAAAACAGGCGCTGAATCATGATCCTGGAAACCATTGTCACTACCCGTGCCAGTGACGGCGACACGCATATTGCCCCCATGGGCGTACGCGAGCAGGCCGGGCTTTTCGTGTTATCACCCTTCAGGCCATCACGATCACTCGACAATATAGTGCGCGAAGGAAGCGCCGTGATCAACTATACCGATGACGCAAGCATCTTTGTCGGTTGCCTTACCGGACACCGGGACTGGCCGCTGTATCCGGCCGTCAAAATCAACGGCCATCGTCTGGAGCACTGTCTTGGCCACGTAGAACTGGAACTCGAGCACATCAAGGACGACGAACAACGTCCTGAATTGCTGTTGCGCCCGGTGTACGAAGAGACCCATGCGCCATTCCACGGCTTTAACCGTGCCCAGGCGGCATTAATCGAAGCGTCTATTCTTGTCAGCCGTCTGCACATTCTGCCATGGGAAAAAATCAAATCCGAAATCGACTACCTGGCCATCGCTGTCGTAAAGACCGCCGGCCCGCGCGAACAACTCGCCTGGGGCTGGTTGATGCAGCGTATTGCCCTGTTTCGCGCCGAACAGCAGGAGGAATGCGATACATGACCGGCCTGCTCGCCAGCGTTGCCAACACCCGCGAAGCCACCGTGGCCATAGCCGGCGGCGCCGATATCATTGATCTCAAGGAACCCGCCAGCGGCGCGCTGGGTGCCGTATCGCCGGCCACCCAGAAAGCGGTTGTACGACTGGTTGCAAAACGACGACTGGTCAGCGCAACCGTCGGTAACCTGCCAATGGAGGCGAAAATTCTGTCGCGGGCCATCGAATCGACGGCGAGAACCGGCGTCGATATCATCAAGGTCGGACTACCCCACCTGGAGCAACATCGTCATTGCCTGAAAGCATTGTCAGGCGGTGCCGAATACGGCGTGCGCATCGTCGCCGTTCTGTTTGCCGAACACAGGCCGTACCTGCACCTGCTTGACGAACTGGCCGATGCCGGCTGCTTCGGGGTCATGCTGGATACCGCCGACAAATCCGCCGGCAGCCTCTGTAGCTTTATCGACCGGTCTTCACTGGCCATCTTTGTCCGCTATGCAAGGGGCCTGGGGCTGTCGAGTGGTCTTGCCGGATCGTTGACGACGGAGGATATTGTCCCCCTGCTGGCGCTGGATCCTGACTACCTGGGCTTCCGGGGCACACTGTGTGAGGCCGGAACACGTACCGCGGAGCTATCCCCGCAAGCGCTGGCGCGGGTCCGCGAACGTTTCAACAACGCCGGCAACACTTCCCGCCGTGCAGTTTGAACAGCGTCGGCGTTTTATGGTTATTGCTCAAGGCATTCGCTTGCAGCGCGTTCCATTCGACGGGTTTACGCGAACCGGCCCGGATGTATCACGCATCAGCATTTGCGGGATCTGGTCAAACTCCTTCTGTGACATCACATTAACGGAGAAATCGCCCTGTCGGGCGTAGTCGGGGAAGCAGGCATCGACGACACCCTGTCGGGCCAGGTCGACTATCGGAGCGGTCTTGTCGACTTCAACCGATTTCACCAGCAGCAACCGGCTGGCGCCAAGGTGCCTGGCTAGCCAGGCGGCCAGGCTATCGGATGTCACATCCCATGAATGTGCAATGCTGTCGTCGTCAGTCACCATCTCGGTAGGCAACCAGACCGGGACGCCGCCGTGACCCAGCACCCGCTCAATGTCCTCCTTGCGCTCGACCGGCACCAGGTCAGGCTGCATACTCGACAGCATCAGGCCAAACTGGGTCATGGCAAGCAGCGCCATGAAATGGGCACTGGAGTCATCGAACTTCCAGTAAGCTTGCGACTCGTACACCAGTTCAGCGAACGGACCACCACCGGGCACAACGACGACTTCGCCGCCACCGTAACAGCTCAACACTTCCAGCCAGACCGGCAATACTTCAGCCGTTGCCAGACTGCCGCCAACCTTCACAATCCACATAATCTGTCCCCGGCTTATCAAACAGTTTCAACATGGCAGCTACCTTGTCGAAGGTTTCCCGGTACTCCGCGTCAAGCACGGAATCCGCAACGATGCCTCCACCGGCCCAGAATCGCAGGCTGCCGTTCGAGTGCACCAGCGTACGAATGGCGATACTGGTATCCATGGCGCCATCAAATCCGATATAACCGATAGCGCCGCAATACACGCCGCGCCGGTGTGGTTCC
>DRQL01000096.1 GCA_011371465.1 Gammaproteobacteria bacterium
GGCCGCATGGCAGTCCGCGCAGTGCGGTTCACCCGGCGACAGCCAGTGGTCGCGTCCGTCGGTGGCTGCCGACATCGGTACCGGTACCGCCAGTGATCCGGACGGCAGGTCCTGCTGGGCAGCGCTCACGCAGTCCGGCGTGGTGCAGAAGTCGAGGATATCGACACTGAAATCACCGTCGCCGTCGAAGGAGCCGCACAGCCAGAAGTCCGGTACCCCGCCGCCGCAACTCACCGCATCCGGCGGGCCGCCACAGCTGCCGCTGGTGCTGACCCGTACAGTGGCCACATTACCGTCGTGGGCCGGGTCGACCGGTGTGATGCCCAGGTACCCTGACACGTGGTCACACAGACCCGGGTTCGGCGCCCAGATGGCATGAGTCTTGTCGTCGGGGTCGAGTACCATGGGATTCAGGGGGTCGGTTTTCGGGTCCAGCCAGGACTCGAACAGCGACACCGAGTAGTTGGTGCCACGCGCCGAGTTGACCGCGTTGACCACGTCCACCAGCGTGCCGCCGTAAGGGCTGTTGGCGTTTGGCTGGCGCACGTTGCCGGGGTCGCCCGGTGCGGCGTGGATGAGATCTTCCACATTCTCGGCCTTCCAGAGTTCCTGTCCGGCCTGGCTGTGGCAGTTCGTGCACCAGATACCTTTCCAGTTGCTGCTGTCGTTGGCCACATTGTCCAGCAGCCATTTGCCGACCGGGTTCAGGTGACTGACGGTTTCCGCGCCGTCGACGTCCTTGAACGGATTGGAGTGCACATCACGGCCGACGAAACAGCCGCCGTTGGCATCGCGGTTATCGGCATTGGCGTAGAAGTTGTCGCCGTCCAGGGTGATCGGGTAACCGCTCATGTCACCGTCGGAGCGGTGCGCCGGGTGGCAGCCCTGACAGCCGCCGTCACGTCCCAGTGCGTCGTTGAACACGATGGTGCCGCCCTCACTGACGTTGCGGTGATTGTAGTGCAGCGCCTCGGTCAGTGGCGGGATCAGGTCGCCGTCGTTGCAGCTCAGGCTGGTCGGTCCGCAGTTGGCCGATTTCACCACCGCGATGACATTGTCTGCATGGCACTTCTGGCAGATGATGCTCTCGTTACCCAGCCGTGTGTTCTGCGGCAGCGGGTTCCAGGCGCCCGGGTTGTTCGGGGCCAGCACCATGGTGTTCGCGCAGTCGGTGACATCCGTGCAGTCGGAACCGGGCCAGGCCGGTGTGGTACCGAAGCCGGGTACCGTGTATTCCTTTGTGAAGCTGGTTCCGTGCTGGTCGTCGTGGACGCTCAGGATGCTGATGGCGGCGCCTTTCAGGCGCGCGTACCAGTCAGACCCGGTCTGCATGGTGGGGTAGTAGGCCTTCCAGAATGCTATTTCCTGATCGACCAGGGCAGCCAGCATCGGGTCGGTGTTGGGGCTGTTGATGTTGGGGTTGCCGTTGACATCCTGGGCCGGTGCCGAGTGGCAGCGTTCACAGTTCGGGATGTCGATCGGTGCTGTACCGAAGGCCTCGACCGGGTTGCCGTGGCTGTCGATAACCGCGGCGCCGGCACCGTCCGGGCTGTTCGGGTCGAAGTAATGCATGCTTGCCTTCATCTTTACGTAGGGACGGATCGAGTCTTCGTCCACTGCGCCCGGATCAACGAAGAAGTTGATGCTGTCCTCGAAAGGGGTCAGCGGCAGACCCAGCGCCTCCCAGATGCGTGGCGAGGTCAGCATGATCGGCAGGTTTTCCAGAACCTTCATCTGGGTGAAGACGACCGTGCCGGAATCCTCGGAGAAAGTCAGGACGTTTGCATTGGGGTTGTTGTTGCCCGCCGGCCCCATCGGGTGGAATGCCGGGCCGCTGTTGACGGGGTAAATGACCGGGAAGCCGGTGGTGCTGTTCGGCATGCCGAGGCGGATCTTGTCCTTTTCAAGGCTGGTGCCCGCCGGGTTGGAGCCTTCCAGGTCCGCATAGAAATAGAGGTGGTTCCAGACGCCGTTCTGGTAGTTGTCGTTGGCATCCGTGTAGTCGCCGTCACCCAGTACCACGTTTTTGGCGCCGTGGTAATCGCCGTGCACCAGGGAGCCATTAACCGTGTCGGCCGCATCGTAGACCGTGTTCCAGGACAGCAGGGAATGCAGTTCGACGTCGCTGATGAGGGTGGAACTCTGCGGTTTGCCGCGACCGTCGTTGCGCGGCTGCGCCTCGTGTTCGTATTTCAGCACGTATTTCTGGAACTCGCCGTTCTTCAGCGTCTTGTCGCGCAGCACTGTCTCGCGGCCGAGGAAATCCAGCCCGACGTTGGGGTCGCCCTCCAGCAGTTCGGCGAAGCCCTCTTTTCCATCCTGGGTTTTGATGACCTGGGCCAGGATGGAGTTGTAAGCCGGCAGAACGCAGCAATAGGCGAACTCGAAACCGGTACAGTGCATCCCCAGCTCGTAGTTCATGGGGATAACGAAGTCGACTTTCGGGTTGTTGCCGCCGTTATCGCCATTTCCGCCATGGCCGTCGTGACCGTCGTGACCGTCATGTCTATCGTGACCACCGCTTGCCCATGCCGGGCTGATTGCGCCCAGGCAGAAGATAAAGCTGACAAGCAGGCAGGTAACCCTCCGCATGATGCGTCTTGTTATAAATGGAGTACCCACAGGGAGGCCTGGGAAATGCGGGGCGTAGTCCATAATCTCTCTCCTCAGTGTTTGTTGTATCTTCTGAAACACAGTCAAACCTGCTGTACGGGTGCGAAAGGTCTGTCCTGCTGGCTCAGCAACCGATCTTCTTTATTATGCTGTTGGTAATGCAAAACCGGGGCCAGCGGTTGTTACCGGCAGTATCGCGCTGTATCACGGGCATTTGTTCTTTTGTGCAGGCAGGAGAGTCAATGCATGTCTGCCAGTAATGCCAATGTGGCATGGCAGTCCTGCCATTTTCGCCTTAATCTTATTTGCCTGAGTGAAGTCCTGTGTTTTGTTGCGCCGGTCCGGTGGCCTGGGCCTGTAGTTGGTCCTGCTGTTTTGAGGTATTGTGCAGACAGCTCGTTCGGGGAGGAGGGTGTGTGAGATTGTTCACTGCCATCACTGTTGCAATAGTCCTGTCGACTGTGCAGGTGATCAGTCTGGCTGCAGAACTGCGGCCCTACGATGAGCAGTGGGAGACACCATCGCTGGATCTTCCGGACCTGGCCGGAAAGCAGCACAACATTGACAGTTACCGGGGGCAGGTGGTGCTGGTGAATTTCTGGGCAAGCTGGTGCCCGCCCTGCGTGGTGGAGATGCCGGGCATGCAACGCCTGGCAACAGCTTTCAGGGACAGGCCCTTCAGCCTGATCGCTGTCAACTTCAGGGAGTCCAGGAGCACCGTCTGGCGTTTCAGGAAATTGTTAAAGGTGGCTTTTACAATGCTGCTGGATGACACGGGCGCAACAGCCGATACCTGGGATGTTCAGGTCTACCCGACAAGCTATCTGCTCGATGCGCAGGGCCGCATACGTTATGTAGCCCGCGGCGCCGTAGAGTGGGATTCAGAAGAAATCATGCAGCGCATTGAAACCCTCATGCCCGGGAGGGATGCCCGGCAGGCAAAGCTGGACTAGTTCAGGTGGTAACGTTTCAGCTTGCGGTACAGGGTGCGTTCGCCGATGCCCAGTGCACTCGCAACCTTGCGGCGGTTGCCATCGTGTTGCTGCAGGAGCCGGGAGATGTGCTCAACTTCCAGGTCGTTCAGGGTGGGCCCGGTCTGGCGCGTCGTGTGTGCCCGGAGCCGTGTTACAGCAGGCGGTGTGGCGATGCCGTCCGCCTGCTGACGGCATTGTATGGAATTGATGACCGCGGTGATGGCTGCCGTGCTGATTTCCCGGGTGGTGCTGCGGGCAGCTGCCGCACTGAGTATGTTGCGCAGTTCCCGGATGTTGCCGGGATAGCTGTAGCTCTCCAGTTTGCCGATAGCCTGCGGTTCCAGCCGGTAGGTCTTGCCACTGGATTCACTGATCCGGTCCAGCAGGGCTTCTGCCAGCAAGGGTATGTCCCGGGCTCTTTCCCGCAGGGCCGGCATACGTAAATGCAGGCAGGCAATTCGGTAATACAGGTCCTCACGGAACGACCCCGTACCGGTATCCGCCGTGAGGTTCCGGTTGGTTGCGCAGATGATGCGTGCGTTGGTATGACGGATCCGGCGGCCGCCGACACGCCGGTATTCCCCTGTCTCGAGTACGCGTAACAGTTTGGCCTGCAGGGTGGCGGGTATCTCCCCGATTTCATCCAGGAACAGGGTGCCGCCGTCAACCAGTTCGAACAGCCCCTCCTTTACGCCGACGCTGCCGGTGAAGGCGCCGCGCTCGTGGCCGAACACCTCGGACTCGAACAGGGATTCGGTCAGTACTGTGCAGTCCAGGGTCAGGAAAGGCTTGTTCTGCCGGCTGGAATGCAGGTGAATGAAGTTTGCCGCAAGGTCCTTGCCGGTGCCGGTCTCACCCTCCAGCAGTACCGGCGCATCGGAAACGGCTGCAAGGTTGAGTTGCTCCAGGGTTTCCAGGAATGCAGCCGAAGTGCCGACCATGCGCAACCGGTCATGGTGTTGTTCGTCCGGTTCCGAGAGTTCCTGTATGGCCTCGCCCAGGTACAGTTGCCCGCTATGATCGTGCAGCGGGTAGGCCTTGATGCGTACCCGGTGGACGTGACCTTCGTCGTCGTAGTGGACGTGCAGGCAGGAGGAGCATTCCCCCTTTGCCATGACGCGCTGGTGCGGACATTCCTCGCCCAGTTCGAAACAGGGACGGTCATTGTGGTGGCTGACTTCATAACAGGGACGACCGACCATCTGCTCCCGCTGCGCGCCA
>DRQL01000097.1 GCA_011371465.1 Gammaproteobacteria bacterium
AACGCTTTATAAACCGGATCATCCGCCGGTAGGCAGCCGCCTCATTGTTCAGGCGCGTGAAACCATGCCCTTCATCGGGGTAGACGAAATACTCGACAGGGTGGCCGAGTCGACGCAGGCGCTGCACCAGCCAGTCGGACTGCTCACGCGGTACCCGGCTGTCGTTAGCACCCTGGTGGATCTGCAGGGGAATCCTGACCCGGTCGAGGTGATAGATCGGTGACAGCAGCCAGTTTCGATAAGGGTCACGGCGCGGGTCAAAACCCAGCGCCGTCTGCAGGTGGTGTTGCAGGTACAGCGGCCAGCTATCGACAAAAGTTGCAAGTTCCGTGAAGCCAAAAAAATCCACCGCGGCCCGGAAGGTATCGGGGTAGCGGGTAACCAGCGTCATCACCATGAAGCCGCCGAAGCTCGCACCGGCCACAAACAGCTTGTCGGCATCGACAAAATCCAGGCCACGCACCGCAGTCGTGATAGCCACGATATCGCGCACCGGTGCCACGGCCCAGTCGCCGTCATCCAGCGAGGCATAGTGCTTGCCAAAGCCGGTACTGCCGCGCACATTCGGCACCACCACAATGAATCCACGGTTGGTGATGAACTGGATGGTACTCAGGTAGAGAGGGTCGACGTGGTCATCCGGTCCGCCGTGAATGATAACAATCGCCGGCCGCGGCCGCTGCGGTGAGGTGCCGTTGGGAATGAACAGGTGTACGGGAATCTCCAGGCCGTCGAAACCGGGCACCAGCAGCGACCGCACTTCCGCAAACTGGCGTTCGTCGATACCCGATTGGTTGGCGTCAAACAGCAGTACCGGAGGGCCGTCGCCCACCCGGTAATAGCGTCGAGGTGTGGTCGCCGTTTCGGTATAGACAATCCCCGTGGCCGGATCATGGCGGTCGAATACCGCACCGACGATACTGTTCGGCGGCAGGCCAAAACTCTCCGGGAGATCAAAGCCATGGGTGAATACAGCGGTTTTCCCACTGAGCCGGTCGCGATAACGGATCACGGCAACCTGACCATCCGCGTACAGGGACAGGGACTCGATATCGCGGATAAAGGGCAGGGATACCGGTTCCGGAGCGGGTTCGCCGATTCGGTAGCGCCAGAGGCGGAAGCCATCGGCATCCAGGGCGCTGCGGAAATACACCTGGTCACCGGAAAAGCTGCCATCGAGGTTGTTCACGCCGTCGACCGCGGTGATCGTATGCGCCTGGCTGCTGTGCAGATCCAGCAGGCCAAGGTGGCGCGTATCGAAGCCGATCAGCTCACCATAGACGAGATAATGACCATCGGGACTGACGGCGTCACACTCCAGGGTGTGCCCGTTGCCGGGTATCAGCTGCCGTACCCCGCCGCCATCGCTGTTGACCTGCCACAGGCCTGCCTCGCGTCGGTGGTCCCGGGTCTGTGCGTAGTACACCTGCCCGTCGTCCGGCGAAAGGCCGCACAGCATGCTGGTATCCCCCCGACCGGCATTGGTCAGCCTCAGTCGCTCGCCCGAGTGCAGATCATACCGGTACAGGTCATGGTTCTCGTTGCCGCGGACGTCCTGAACCAGGATCAGGAAGCGACCCCCGTGATCGACCATGAACTCACTGACCGGTTCTGCCAGGTGGGTGACCTGGTGTATGGCCCCGCTGTCGAGCGCCATGACAAAGACATTATCCACCTGTCCGTCATTATCGACGAAATAAACCGACTGCCGGTCGGCGGCAAACTGCAGCTGACGCAATTCCCGGGTGCGGGCAAAGCGCTCGAAGCTGAACTCGGGGGGCACCGGGCGCTGTGGAATATCACCCAGGTCGACGGAAATGCCTGTCGAAGCAGCCATGCCGGCAGGTGCAAAAGACACCGTGGCGATTATCAAAGCGGCAATACAATACCTGGCAGCGTTTCTGCACACGAACCAATACCTCCGGGGCACGATATTGATTATGACCCCGGTGCAACAGGATACCAAAGCGATCGATACGGATGCCGTGCTACACGGCTTTCTTATGAGCGAACGGTTCTTCCAGCATGCTGAATACGATTACCTTTATCAGAAATTACTTTCTCACCGTATTTCTGTTGTAACGGCGCCATGCCGTGGATTGACCAGGTATTGCGACCGGGCGCGGCCGGGTTGATCGCACGCCGGTGATGTGCTCCCCCGCAGATGTGTGAGAGAACGGACCGCAGGTGGTATGACCGGCAGGTACAGGAACCGAATTGCCCGCTGTGACAAAAATGTGATTTTTCTGTGATACAAAGTCTACCTGTTTCTGAGCAAGACAGTCCCGGCAACCGGGATTTCATGCGGCACCATCACAGGAGGCGATATGAAGAAAAAAACCGGGATTTTTGCAACTGCAGCCCTTATTACGGGATTCATGCCCGCACTGGCCCTGTCTGACAGCGGTGACTGGCCCCGCTATTCCGTCAATTACGCCAATACCAATACGAACCTGCGGGAGCGGGATATCAACCGGAGATCGGCGCCCTTTCTGCGGCGGGCCTGGGAAACCTTTAACGATTCACAGTGGCGACCCGGCGTACCGCCGACCGGTTTTGTACTCGAGGCAGCGCTTGGCCTGACGTTCCCGTCTACCGTGGTTGGCGTCATTTCACCGCCACTGGTGATTGACGATACGATCTACTATGTCGATGCGATCGGTACCGTTTTCGCCCGTGATGCGCGCACAGGGAAGATTACCGACACTTCCAGGCACTGGACCACGACACTGGTCGACAATGACTTTGATGCAACGCCGAATCCGTTTTCTCCGGACCTGTATTATTCGGCACCCACCGCAACCGATACGCACCTGTGGTTCCATAGTTCAATCAACGGACGTGTTCATGCCGTGCGACGCGACAACGGTCAGGAGGTCGATTTCGACAGCACTACGCCCGGAATACAGCCTTTTCCGCTGGTCGCCGATCAGAATCTGGCCTCCAGTCTGGGTGAAGCGGTGATCGTCGCACTGGATGCGCACGGCCGGGTAATCCGCAAACCGTTTGAGCAAGGCGCAAGACCTGCACGGATTCTCTACATCTCGGAGATTAACGTGATTGTCAACGATGCGTTATTACAGGGGCAGCAAAGCGGCATCATTGAAGCGCTTGATATCACGGACCCGGAACACCCGGTCGAGTTCTGGCGCACCTCGACGGTAAATACCAATCCGGCAACCGGCACCCTGTTCAGCGGTGGCAGTTCGGCCGGTTCCGGCCTGGCGGTCGATGTGCGGCGTGGCTGGTTGTTTGGAGGCACCGGACAGAACACCAGTGAACCCTACCCCGGTTACCCCGATCCGACGCTGGCGCCGGCCGGTTATACCGATCGGTCAGATTCAATATATGCACTGGATATCAGGACGGGCGAGTTTATCTGGACCAATCAGCTGCACACGGGTG
>DRQL01000098.1 GCA_011371465.1 Gammaproteobacteria bacterium
GGCCATTGCCACGGACACGCTGGCCGAAATCGAACGCGACGGCCTGGCGACCGTGGTGCCGGTTGCGCGCGCCACGCAACTGACCATGAACCGCGAAGGGATCCGGCGTCTGGCCGCGGAACAACTGGGACTGGCGACCTCGGCGTATGCATTTGCAGAAAGCCTGGAGGAACTGCAGGCGGCCATTGACAGCGGTATCGGTTACCCCTGCATTGTCAAACCGGTGATGTCCTCGTCCGGCAAGGGCCAGTCGCTGATCCGTAACGCCGGTGAGGTCGTCCAGGCCTGGGACTACGCCCGCAGTGGCGGACGGGTGGACAGTGGACGGGTGATCGTCGAGGCAAAGATCGACTTTGATTACGAAATCACCCTGCTGACCGTGCGCGCCATCGGCCGTTCGGGTGAGGTCGAGACGTCATTTTGCGCGCCCGTGGGTCATGTACAGAAAAACGGTGACTACGTGGAGAGCTGGCAACCGCAGCCGATGAGTGAGGCGGCCCTGCACAAGGCGCAGGACATGGCGCGCACCGTTACCGATAATCTCGGCGGCTGTGGCCTGTTCGGGGTGGAGCTGTTTATTGCGGGCGACCAGGTCTGGTTCAGCGAGGTCAGCCCGCGTCCGCACGACACCGGCATGGTCACCATGGTGACCCAGTGGCAGAACGAGTTCGAACTGCACGCGCGCGCCCTGCTGGGCTTGCCGGTCGATACCCGTTTACGCAATCCCGGCGCCAGTGCCGTGATCTACGGCGGCATGGACAGGACCGGCATCGCCTTCGAAGGCCTCGACAAGGCCCTGGCCATTGCGCAGACCGATGTGCGCCTGTTCGGGAAGCCCGAAGCGTTCGTACGCCGGCGCATGGGGGTCGCGCTGGCCTGGGATGAGGATACCGAAGCGGCGCGTGCGCGTGCGCAGCAGGCGGCTGCGCTGGTAACGCCGGTCGCCGGGGACTGACACGGGATTCAGACGCCGCCGGTGTCCAGCCGGCCGTCTTCCAGGTGCCAGACGCAGTCCATGCGCGCAGCCATGTCCGGGTCGTGGGTCACGATCATGAAGCTGGTATTGAGATCCCGGTTCAGTTCCAGCATCAGCTGACAGACCTGTTCGGCATTGCGCCGGTCCAGGTTGCCGGTCGGCTCATCCGCCAGCACACAGTCCGGTCGCGTGACCAGGGCGCGGGCCACGGCCGCGCGCTGGCGTTCACCACCGGACAGTTCTGACGGCTTGTGGATCAGGCGTTGTTCCAGCCCGACCCGTTGCAGCATTTCCCTGGCCGTTTGCTGTGCCGTATCGATGTGGTCGCCGCGTATCACCAGTGGCATGGCGACATTCTCCAGGGCGGTGAATTCGGGCAGCAGGTGGTGAAACTGGTACACGAACCCCAGGTGCCGGTTGCGCAAAAGACTGCGTTTGGCCTCGCTGAGGGCGCTGAAGTGCTGCCCTGCCAGTTGTACTTCACCGGCCGTCGGCCGGTCCAGCCCGCCTAGCAGGTGCAACAGGGTGCTCTTGCCGCTGCCGGAACTGCCGACGATAGCGACCTGCTGGCCGGGTGCTACGGACAGGCTGACGTCCCTGAGCACGCTGACATTGAGCTGTCCCTGGGTAAAGGTCCGCTCCAGTCCCGTACAGGCCAGTACCGCCTGCGTATCATTCATATCGCAGTGCCTCGGCGGGCTGGGTACGCGAGGCGCGCCAGGCCGGGTAGAGGGTGGCCAGCAGGCTCAGCAGGAAGGCGACCAGGCCGATCTGCCAGACATCGGGCCAGTTCAGTTTTGAGGGCAGTTCGCTGATGTAGTACACATCCGCGGGCATGAACTGGACATGGAAGGCGTTCTCGATCGCCGGCACGATGGTCTCGACGTTCAGCGCCAGCGCGACACCACCGAACACGCCCAGCGCGGTTCCCAGCAGACCGATCAGTGCTCCCTGGACAATGAAAATACGCAGGATGGTGCCGGGCGTCGCACCCAGAGTGCGCAGGATGGCGATGTCGGCGCGCTTGTCAGTCACCACCATGACCAGGGTGGATACGATATTGAACGCCGCCACGGCCACGATCAGGGTGAGAATCACGAACATGACCCGTTTTTCGGTCTGTACCGCGCGGAAGAAGTTGGCGTGCTGCCGGGTCCAGTCTTCCACTTTCAGGCCACTGCCCAGGCGCCCTGCCAGTTCGTGTGCAACCTGCGGTGCCCGGAACAGGTCGTCCAGGCGCAGGCGTATGCCGGTTACCGCGTCGTTCATCTGGAACAGGCGCGCCGCGTCGGCCAGGTGGACCAGGGCCACACCGCGGTCGTATTCGTACATGCCGACGTCGAAGATGCCGGATACACGGAAACGGCGCAGGCGCGGCAGTACCCCCGCCGGGCTGAAGTTGGCCTGTGGCGTCACCATGGTGACCTGGTCCCCCGGCCGTGCCCCCAGGCTGTAGGCCAGTTCAGCGCCGAGGATGATCCGGTATTCGCCCGGTTGCAGGTCGTCCAGCTTGCCGCTGCGCATGTGCTCGCCGACGGTGGATACCTCGGGTTCCCTTTCCGGCAGGATGCCCCGTACCAGTGCACCACTGACTTTCTTGCCCCTGGTCAGCATGATTTCACCCTGGACATAGGGCGCTACGCCGATCACCTCGGGCTGTTCCATGGCCAGGTCGGCGGCTGCCTGCCAGTCGGTCAGCGGCTGCTGGTAGCCGCTGATGCTGGCGTGTGACGCCATGCCCAGAATACGTGTACGCAGCTCCTGTTCGAAGCCGTTCATGACAGATAGCACCGTGATCAGCGCCGCAACCCCCAGGCCGATACCGACAATGGAAATCAGGGAAATGAAGGAAATGAAGTGGTTACGCCGTTTTGCGCCGGTATAGCGCAAACCGATGTACAGTGCCAGCGGTCGAAACATAGCGGCGCATTAAATCACAAGCGCGGCCTGCCGAAAACAACTATTGAACCCGTCCGAATCGATAGAAGGAACCGCACCATGCAA
>DRQL01000099.1 GCA_011371465.1 Gammaproteobacteria bacterium
CCAACAGCAGGTCGACGATACGACTGCTGGTTTCGACGTTCCCCGCCGCGACTGCAGCCGGTGGCCTGGCGTTGACCAGGCAACCTTCCGGTGCCCGGATATCGATGCAGCGAAAGCTGCCCGCACAGGCCGGCGTGCGTTCATCCATCAGGCAGCGGAAGACATAGAACACCGCCGCGGCCGTCACCGACAACGGGCAGTTGATATTGCCGGTCACCTGGCCGGCGGTACCGGAAAAATCGACCTGCACCCGGCCTGCTGCAATGGTCAGGCAGACACGCAGGGGAATGTCCCGGTTACCCTGCCCGTCATCGTCCATCACGTCCTCGAAGCGGTACACACCGTCCGGCAGGGATTCCAGCGTGGCACGCGCCATCCTTTCCCCGTAGTCGTTCAGCTGTTCCAGGCCCTGCAACCAGCGCTCCCCGGTCAACCCGGTCAACCCGGTCAACCCGGTCAACCCGGTCAACCCGGTCAACCCGGCCAGCAACGCCTGCACCCGCTGCACACCGGTACGGTTGGCGCTGATCTGCGCGGAAAAATCACCTTCAGTAACGGCCCGGTTATGCGTCGCCGAGATGATGCGCTCCAGCACCTCCGTCTGTATGACCCCGGCCCTGACCAGCAGCGTCGGCGGCAGAATCAGCCCTTCCTCATCCAGGCGACTGCCAATCGGCATGGAACCCGGACTTTCGGCACCGATATCGGCGTGGTGGGCCCGGTTGGCGACGAAGGCCACGCACTGCTGCTGCACGAAAACCGGTGCCAGCAGGGTGATATCCGGCAGGTGTGTGCCGCCCCGGAAAGGGTCATTCAGCACCACCATATCCCCGTCCGACCAGGCTCTTTCCGCTACCAGGCCGGCCATGGCCCAGGCCATGCTGCCGAGGTGCACCGGGATATGCGCCGCCTGCGCACAGAGTTGTCCCCGGGGATCGAAAATCGCGCAGGAATAGTCCAGGCGGTCCTTGATATTGGGCGAAAAGGCGGCGCGCCGCAGCACCGCACCCATTTCGTCACAGACCGCCGAGATACGACTGGAAAAAATACCGAGTTGAATGGCATCCATATTTTTCATTATGCCCCGAATGGAAATTGCGCGGGTCCTGCAGATTGCATTCGTACGGGACGAACCGTACACTTCGCAATCCTGAGCGAAACAGTTGGTTTCTCTACCGGCTCAATAATCAAGATCAAGACCCAATTTTTGAGGAGCAGTCAAAAATGAACCCTTTAACTTCCATCCTGGGCACCATCATATCCGGCTTTGTGCTGGCCGTGATCATCGTGGTCGCACTGGGCACATCCGGTGTCAATGCATTAGAGTTTGAAGTCTGGTTCCATGTCCTGGCCGGCGTCGTCTGGATCGGCCTGCTCTACTACTTCAATTTTGTACAGGTGCCGGCGGTGGGACAGGCACTGGCCGAAGCCGACAGCGGCGGCCCCGGTCCGGCAGCCATCAACAAGTACGTCGCACCGCGCGCACTGCTCTGGTTCCGCTGGGGTGCGGTAGCGACCTGGCTGACCGGTGTCGGCGCACTGCAGAACCTAGCCGAAGGTGGCGCCATGAAAGCGTTCACCCTGAGCGAGGGGTTCCAGGTCATTGGCGTCGGCGCCTGGCTGGGCACCATCATGCTGTTCAATGTCTGGGTCCTGATCTGGCCTAACCAGAAGAAAATCCTGGGCATGGTCGAAGCCACCCCGGAGCAGATCGCCGGGGCCAAGAAAGTCGCCCTGATGGCCTCCCGCACCAATACGCTGCTGTCCATCCCCATGCTGATGTGCATGACCGGGCACATGCACGGCCTGCCTTTCTAGAGACCGTCTGCGCAAACCCCCGAAACCCGGCCACCGGCCGGGTTTTTTATTTGGAAAACGCCCGCAGACACTATAGAATTCCGTTTTTGTTATGGCGGCTTCTCCGGAGCTGCCTTTTGTTTTTGGGGCCCCGGATGACCGAGCACCTGATGAAAACCTACCAGCCGCTGCCCGTCAGTTTCACGCATGGTGAAGGTCCTTACCTGTTTGACCACGACGGCGAGCGCTATCTGGATGCCCTCAGCGGTATCGCCGTGTGCGGACTGGGCCACGCCCACCCGGCCGTCGGCGACGCCATCTGCGCCCAGTCCCGGCGCCTGCTGCACACCTCCAACCTGTACCAGATCGACCAGCAGGAGCAGCTGGCCGATGAATTGTGCCGGGTGGCCGCCATGGACCGCGTGTTCTTCGCCAACTCCGGCGCCGAGGCCAACGAAGCGGCGTTGAAACTCGCGCGTCTCTACGGCCACGGCAAGGGCATCGACACGCCACAGGTCATCGTGACCGAGGGCAGTTTTCACGGCCGCACCCTGGCGACCCTGACTGCAACCGGCAACCGCCGGATACAGGCCGGTTTCGAACCGCTGGTGCCCGGTTTCCTGCGCGCGCCCTACGACGACCTGGATGCCATCCGCACCATCGCAGCCAACAGCACCAGCGTGGTGGCGGTACTGGTCGAACCCGTTACCGGCGAAGGCGGTGTGCGCGTACCCGCACCGGGCTACCTGGGCGAACTGCGCACGTTGTGCGACCAGTACGGCTGGCTGCTCATGCTGGACGAGATCCAGACCGGCATGGGCCGTACCGGGCAGTGGTTTGCGCACCAGGACAGCGGCATCCAGCCGGATGTCATGACGCTGGCCAAGGGCCTGGGCAACGGCGTACCGATCGGGGCCTGCCTGGCGCGCGGTGCGGCAGCCGACATCTTCCAGCCAGGCAACCACGGCTCCACCTTCGGCGGCAACCCGCTGTCTGCGAGTGCCGCACTGGCGGTACTGCACACACTGGAGCAGGAACAGCTGGTGGCACGGGCCGCGCAGCTGGGAGAACGCATGCGGACGCAGTTCGAACAGCGCCTGGCTACGCTCGACGGCGTCACCAGCATCCGCGGCAAGGGGCTGATGCTGGGCATCGAGCTGGATCGCCCGTGCGGCGAACTGGTAACGCAGGCATTGCAACGCAAGCTGCTGATCAACGTCACGGCGGCTACGGTGGTACGCCTGTTGCCACCACTGATCCTGACGGACGAACAGGCCGATCACATCTGCTCGACGGTATGCGAGCTCATCGAACGATTCCTGGAAGCCTCCTCATGAGTACACGTCACTTCCTGACCCTCATGGACCTGTCCGCCGATGAACTTCACCAGCTCATCGAACGCGCGATGGAACTCAAGCACATGCAGCGACAGGGGCAGATACATGAGCCCCTGAAGAACCGGGTACTGGCCATGGTGTTTGAAAAGTCGTCCACCCGCACCCGGGTTTCCTTCGAAACCGGCATGGCGCAACTGGGCGGGCACGCCATGTTCCTGTCCCCCAGGGACACCCAGTTCGGGCGCGGCGAACCCATCGAAGACAGTGCCCGGGTACTGTCCCGCATGGTAGATGCCATCATGATACGCACCTTCGAGCACGAAAAAATCGAGCGCTTTGCCGAATATTCCTCCGCGCCGGTCATCAATGCGCTGACCGACCAGTACCACCCCTGCCAGTTACTGGCCGACATGCAGACCTGGTTCGAACAGCGCGGGGACATCCGGGGCGCAACGGTCACCTTTATCGGCGATGGCAATAACATGTGCCATTCCTATATCAACGCCGCGCGGCAGTTTGACTTCAGGCTGCATATCGCAACGCCGCCGTCCTACCGGCCGGACGCGGGTATCGTCGCCGCCGCGGGTGACCGCGTCACGCTGTTTGAACAACCACTGGAAGCCGCCAGGGGCTCCGACCTGGTGGTAACCGACGTGTGGGCGAGCATGGGCCAGGAGGAAGAACAAAGCGAACGCCAGAAAGAATTTGCGGCGTTCCAGGTCAACCGCGAGCTGATGGACCAGGCCAACGGGGACGCACTGTTCATGCATTGCCTGCCTGCACACCGTGGCGAGGAAGTCACCGCAGAAATTATCGATGACCCGCAAAGCGTGGTATGGGACGAAGCAGAGAACCGCCTGCACGCCCAGAAAGCGCTGCTCGAATTCCTGATGGTGTAAGGCGCCCTACTCTTCGGACTGCTGGTCCACCCGGGTGTGGCGAACGTCCTTGCCCTTGACCAGGTAGATCACATACTCACAGATATTGGTGGCACGGTCGCCGATGCGCTCGATGGCCCGGGCGGCAAACATGGCCTGCAGGATGCTCGGGATGGAACGCGGGTCTTCCATCATGTAGGTCATCAACTCGCGCATCAGGGAATCGTACTCGCTGTCCACGCGACGATCCTCACTCCAGATCTCAACCGCCTTGTCCGTATCCAGGTGGGCAAAGGCATCCAGCGCCCCGTGTACCATACCGCGCACATGCTGACCGAGGTTGTGTATCTGGGTAAACAGGCGCGCTGCGTGTTCCTGGCCCGCCAGGCGGCTGGCCATGCGCGCGATGCGCTCGGCCTCGTCACCGATGCGCTCCAGGTCGGTAATGGTTTTTATGACCGCAACGATCAGGCGCAGGTCACTGGCCGCCGGTTGCCGCCGGGCCAGCACATTGTTGCACTCTTCATCGATCGCGACCTCCATGGCATTGACCTGGTAGTCGTTCTCGATAATCGCGGTGGCAATGGCCGCATCTCTTTTTTCCAGCGACTCCATGGCCCCCTGGATCTGCTGCTCGACCAGACCGCCCATGGCCAGTACGCGGTTGCGTATATCTTCCAG
>DRQL01000100.1 GCA_011371465.1 Gammaproteobacteria bacterium
AACTACCATGACAGCGCCAGGGAGATCAGGAAACGCTTTTCCCGCTATGTCCATAACTGGTGTAACCCGGCCGTGAGCGATGCCGAGCACGAGGCCCTGCTCACGGAGAGCAGGGAACTGTTCAGCAGGATCAGGGAGCGGGCCGATTACGAAAACGACCAGATGTTTCCCCTGCTGGAAAAGGCAGGCCAGGGCCGGTAAACACATTCCCCCCGCAGGCCCCGGTTACTTCAGCAACGGGTGATCGGCCGGCAACTGTTTCGAATACCAGATCGCCAGCTTGTGCTTCATGTTGGGCAGGGAGATGTTTTCCTTTGCCAGCGGCTGTATCCGCTGGTCGTGGACCAGCAACTTGTAGATATACTCGATCTTTTCGTTGGCCGAATCCGTTGGTTCGAATTCGACCACACCGCGCTTTTCGCCGTATTCCATGCCGGCATGAATCGCTTCTTTCAGTAATTCGGCTTCGTGCTTCAGTTTCTTTTTGGTCTTTGACATCCGGGTTCACCTCGTTGCGGGTATGCAGTGGTTGTGCGGTTCAGTGCCTGTCCACTTTCAGTTTCAGGAAATGCGTGGCGCAGGAGATACAGGGGTCGTAGTTGCGGATCACGGTCTCCGCCCGCAGGCGCAGGGCATCTTCCGGCCGGTCGAGCCCGAAAGCCAGCAGTGACGCAGCGATATCCTGCTCGATGCGGCCCTGGTTCTGGCTGGTCGGCGGTACGATGCGCGCGCCGCGGATATTTCCTTTCGCATCCGTGCTGTACCTGTGCCAGAGCACGCCACGCGGTGCTTCGGTGCAGCCGTAGCCGGTACCGGCCCGTGGCGTTACTGCTGTTTGCGTAAAACCGGGTTCGGCAGACGACTTCAGCAGGCGGATCGCTTCGCTGATGGCGAAGTGGATCTCTGCCGCGCGTGCCACGATGCTGTGAAACATGTTTGCACTGGGGAAGTGGATGCCGGCCTGTGCCAGGATGGCCAGCGTACTGTCCGGCAAGCGGTCGCTGTTGAGATTCACGCGGGCCAGCGGCCCCACCAGGTAGGGTTCGCCTTCCAGCGTTGCGTGCAAGGCCGTCGAGTGAGGAACCTGGTGCTCTGTAAAGTGCTGCTCATAGTCTTCGATAGCGATGTCCAGTCCCTGGTCGGATACCAGTCGGCCCTGCATCATGGGGTATTCGTGCTCATGTCGCAGGGCAACGCTGCAGAAATCCTGGCGGTCGTCCGGCAGATCCAGCGCGGCTACCCAGGCGATCAGTGCGGCTGCTTCGGGCAGGGCCTGTTCAAGTTCGGCAACCAGGGCTTCGGTTTCCGCCGGCCCGGGCGCGTGGTGGAAGCCGCCCACGCAAGCGCCGACCGGGTGTACCGAGCGGGCCCCGAGCAGGGCGATCAGGCGGTTACCCAGCGCCTGCAGTCGCAGGCCACGACGCACTTCATCAGGGTAGTCGCGTGCCATTGCGGGCGCGCTGTCAAAACCGAGGAAGTCCGGTGCCGCCAGCAGGTGAATATGCAGCGCATGGCTCTGTATCCATTCGCCACAGTAAAACACGCGGCGCATGGCCTGCACACGGGGGCTCGCCTGCATGGCGAAGATTTGTTCCAGTGCAGTCACGGCACTCATCTGGTAGGCGACCGGGCAGATACCGCAGATACGCGCAACCATATCGGGCACTTCGTGGTATTCGCGGCCCTCGAGCAGTTTCTCGAACAGGCGCGGCGGTTCGTAGATATTCAGCTGCAGCGCTTCGATACGGTGGTTACTGATGGTCAGGTGCAGTGCGCCTTCGCCTTCCACCCGGGCAAGCACAGGAACACGGATGCGGATGTCGCGTTGCTCAGTCATTCTGTTTGACACCCGCAGCCAGGCCCGGGCTGAACGCCGGGTCAGCGCTGTTGAAGGATACAAGGCGGTGGCTGGTCTGTGCCGGGTCCAGTTGCAGTGTGGAAAAATGCCCGCCCAGGGAGGACACATTGACGTTTTCAGCCGCTCCATAGCAGCCGTAGCAGTCGCGCCCGACGCCGGGACACAGTGCGCCGCAACCGGTGCGGGTGACCGGTCCCATACAGGGCATCCCCTGTGTCACCATGACGCAGACGTGGTGGCGTCGCTTGCATTCCAGGCACAGCTTGTCCTGCTCATCCACCGGCGTGACGCCGGCCAGCAGCGAGCGTAATGCAGCGGTAAGCTGCCGGGTATTGACCGGGCAGCCGTGGATTTCAAGATCGACCTTCACCTGTGCGTTGATCGGCGTTACCTTGTCGAGCAGGGAGATGGTGTCCGGTGTGGCGTAGACGGATGCTACCCAGTCATCCTGGTCTGCGACATTGCGCAGGGCCTGTAACCCTCCGGCGGTGGCACAGGCGCCGATGGTGACCAGGAACCCGCTGTTGGCACGTATCGCGCGGATGCGTTGCAGGTCGGCGGCGGTAGACAGGCTGCCTTCCACGAAGCTGATATCGACCACGGCGGTAGGGTCAACCGGTCCGGCCTCGGCAAAGTGAACGATATCGACCTGTTCAAACAGGGTCAGCAGCGCTTCGCCCATGTTCAGGAAGGCGAGCTGGCAGCCGTCGCAGGAGCTGAATTTGTGTACCGCCACCCTGGTTTTTTCGCCGGCCATCAGAACCCCCTGCGGCCGAACAGGTGCCGGATATCGGCGTAGCAGAATACCGGGCCGTCCCGGCACACGAAGCGGGCGCCGAACTGGCAGTGCCCGCAGTGGCCCAGCGCACACTGCATATTACGCTCCATGCTGATCCAGATCCTGTCCGCCGGCAAACCTTCTTCCAGCAGTCGTTGTACGCAGGCGCGGATCATCGGTTCCGGCCCGCACAGGAAGGCCATGCTGTCCCCGGTCCGTAACTGTGCCTGGTCGAACAGCTCGGTTACCGGGCCGACGGTGCCGTTCCAGTGTTTGCCGCCGACGTCCGCGGCGAGCAGTACCCGGGTGTCGGGGTGAGCGTCCCAGGCTGCGTAGCGTTCCCGCCAGATCAGGTCGTCGCTGTGCTTGACCCCCTGCATGATGATCAGCCGGCCGTAGGCGCTGCGGCGCTGGATCACGTAATCGATGACGGGGACGAGCGGGGCGCAGCCGAGACCGCCGGTAATGACGATTACGTCGCGGTGGCGGGCATTCTCTACCGGCCATCCGCGTCCGAAAGGACCGCGCAGCCCGACCCGGTCCCTCGGCCTTAGTTGAGCCAGGCCATGAGAGACCCGGCCGACGTCACGAATGGTGTGCACCAGGGGATCCGGCGAGGACGGATCCGAGCTGATGGAAACGGGAATTTCACCGGCGCCGTGCAGGTACAGCATGTTGAACTGTCCGGGTTGAAACTGAAACCGGTCGGCCAGCGCGCGGTCCTCAAGGCGCAGGGTGAGGGATACAATCGACGGTGACTCCTGTTGGCGAGCGATGATTTCCGCTGCCACGGGGTGATGCAGGGCAAGGCTCATGATGCAGCACCCACGATGGTCGCTACTTCTTCCGTCAGGTCGATGCCGACCGGGCACCAGCTGATACAGCGCCCGCAGCCCACGCACCCGGAACGGCCGTACTGGCTGTGCCAGCTGCCCAGCTTGTGGGCCAGCCACTGGCGGTAGCGCAGGTCGGTGCCGGCGCGAATCGTCACGCCGTGGATATAGCTGTGTCCCTGTGTGAAACAGGAATCCCATTCCCGGATATGTTCGGAGTGATCGGAATCCAGCGTGCCCTGGTCCAGCTCGCGGTAGCAGAAACAGGTCGGGCAGACCGAGGTGCAGTTGCCACAGGACAGGCAGCGTTCCGCTACTGTCTGCCAGTGGGGGTGATCAAGGTTTGCAAACAGCGCCGGTTCCAGGTTGCCGGGCGGCAGCCGGCGTGTCTGGCATTCGGCCGCGTGCCGGTTCTGCCGGTTGATGTCCTGCAACTGCCGGTCGGTGGTGCTGACCACGGGGAGCCGGTCGAGGATCTTCTGGCCTTCCGGACTGCCTGCCTGGATCACAAAGCCGTCATCCAGTTCGTCCAGCAGCAGGTCGTACCCGTCACTGGCGGCCGGCCCGTCCCCGGTGGATACGCAGAAGCAGGTATCGGACGGGTGCGAGCAGTTTACCGCTACCAGGAAAAGGGATGCCCGCCGGGCCTGGTAATGCGGGTCCGCGCAAGCGCCGTCCAGGAAATGCCGGTCCTGCAGCGCGAGCGCGGCCAGGTCGCAGGATCGCACGCCAATGATTGCGACCGGGTCTACGTTCCTGTCCGGTTCGGTAAAGCAAAGATTGCCGTCGGGGTCGCGGCGGGCGGACCACAGGGTTTCGTGTGCAGTAAATACAAACGGCTTCAGTGCCTGTGGACCGTTGGCCCAGCTGAAGTTGCGCGGTGAGTCGGTGAACCCGACCCGGTAGCGCCCCGGTGCCTGCTGTATCGAGATGCCGTGGGGCAGGCGATCCTGTGCCTGTAATCGCGTGTAGACGACGGCGCCGTCGCGAACGACCGGGGCTGCACAGTCATAGCCCCCGTCACGCAGGGCGGAAAGCAACGCGTCAAGGGCCTTGCGCGGCAGAAAACTGTTTACTGAACGCGGCGCCTCCATCCCTGCTCCGTTTCCGGGTCTCCGGGACAAGTTTAGCCTAAACGGAGAGGGAGGTGTACGCCGGTTGCGCAGCGATTCCCGTGTTCTGCCTTACCCTGTTGGTCAGGCAGGCACGCGTTATTCAGTACACGTAGGACCAGTCGTATTTCGGTGTCATGTGATCGACGGCGAGCATCTCGATCAGGTGCCCCATTACCCGGATATTATTGGTGAGCTCTTCCGGGGTGAGCACCCGGTCTTCGTCAACAGCGGCTACATTCTGTTCGTTGAGGTGCTGAAGGATTTCCACCATGAGTTTGATGTGTCTGGTGCGGGCTTTGGCGGCGTCTTCCCGTGTGGCGGTTTTGCTTCGGGATTCCTTGAACGCCGTCTCACACTGCTGCAGTTTTTCCGCTAACGGGTAGTCTTCAGCGAATAGCGGCTGGCTGCCAAGAGCCATGAAACCGGTAAAGGCAGTAGCGATCAGTATGCGTGCTAGCTTGCTGTACATTGGGTTTTCTCCTCGTCTGGGTAACAGGCAGGGTCTGCAGGTTGTTCTTGCGACGTTGATTCCCTGGTCAACGGGCGCACCAGCCTCCCGTTCCATACTAGATAACCCCGGGTACGGATTTATTCCCGCACGGCCTGTCAGTAACTCACACCCTCGGAAGGCGCTTGCAGGGTGCAGCCGGGCCTGAAAGTGCTGCTGTTTTGCCCTGGTCCCGGGGCCGATCTATACTGGCTCTGTAGCCTGTGCAATGAATTCAACCGGATAGAGAACCATGCCGAAAGAAGCGACTGACCAGTCCGGTGCCCCGCGCATTGGTATCGTGCTGAGTTCCGGCGGGGTGCGCGGCGTGTATGCTCACACCGGATTCATGCAGGCAATACAGGATATGGGGATCCCGGTGGCAGCGGCTGCCGGTTGC
>DRQL01000101.1 GCA_011371465.1 Gammaproteobacteria bacterium
ATCAAGGTCATCTTCGCCGCTTCCGAACTGGAAGCGGAAGAACTGCTGATGGAAAAACGCGAGGAACCGATCCTGCGTGAATGGGAGAAGTAGCCATCGCCCATGGTCGAGGAAGACGAATACCGTTCCACCTACAACCACATTAACGAGCGTCGCTGCGTATTTGAAAAAGCCGTACTGAGTCACCGTTGCGCCTGCGCACTCTCGACCCGCTTCTACCTCGCCGACCGTGAAGGGATTGCCTGTGACTCGGACACCGCCTACCGACGCTGCGCCCGGTTGATCAGCCTGCTGCGCGAAAATGCCCGTTTTGCCCTGAAAGTCACCAGCCTCGAAGGCAAGCTGCCGCACGCGAGGGAAATCAAGGTACAGAACGGCGGCCTGCTGGGCCTGCAGCGGCTGCTGAGGCCGGACCTGGACACCGACCAGGTGACCGACATCTCGGCACTGACGACCCTGGGTGAAAGCACCTACGGATCGCTGGAACAGTTCCCCTACCGGGAGATCGTCAAATCCATCGTTGCTTTTGAAGGCCGCCGACGACCTGAATCAAAACGCTAGCCTGCATTTCTCACCGGGTTCCGTAGCGAGGCGCCGCCGCAGCAGGAAGTTGGTGAGAAATGCAGGCCAGGATGAAGTCAGGCACGATGCGCGGTATATTGTGCGCGCCGTGCAGGAGGGGGCACGATGCCGTAACCACGGCGACTGCAGGCACAGGAGCAGCGGCCATCAACCAAAAGCTGACACCCGAGGAAATTCGTTCACTGCGCCGGCAGCTGGAAGAGCTGACGCTGGAGCACCGCGACCTGGACGATGTGATTCACCACCTCATCCACTCCGATTACCCCGACCAGCTGCAACTCAAGCGCCTGAAAAAGCGCAAACTGCTGCTGAAAGACTCGATCAACCAGCTGCAGAGCCGCCTGATACCCGATCTCGACGCCTGATTGAGCGCCGCTTAGCGAACCCGGTAACTGGTTTTCGCGGGTCTGGACAGCACCTCGATGCTGGCACCTCTGGTTTTGGCCTGGCGCCGAACCTGCACGTAGATCTGCTTGTTCCCCTTGCCCGCGCTGGTGGTAAAGGCCACCGCAGGCGCCAGCGCCTGCCAGGGCGCGCCTTCGAAATCGGCCTGTTCACTGATACGGATCTGGTTAGCCTCACCGGATACCCGCACCGAAACCAGCACCCGGCCCGCTTCCCCGGCCGTACCATCCGGCCTGATAGCGATATGCTCGATGGCCAGGCCGGAAGCCGTATCGTCCTGCGACGCCGGCAGCGGCGCATCACACTGCGGACCACCGCCTCCCGAGGCGAGCTTGATGATCAGGATTCTGCTCTGGTAGAGCGGTTCCAGGAGTTGCTGGCGCCCCTGGTACCCCGATTTCGAGACCGTGGCCTGCATGGCCACCGGCCGCTGAACCAGACCGGTAAACCGCGCCACACCGTCGGCATCCGATCGCAGGGCACCGAACTGGTCCGGCCTGGCAGTAATGCCCAGGCAGACTGCAGCATTGCTGACGGGCTTTCCGCTCTGTTTGTCCAGAACGTGAACCTCCAGCCAGCGCGCCTCGTCGGACACGGAGAATGCACTGCCGGAAAACGCGCTGAATACCACCCCGAGCCATGCGGCCAACCAGATACTGTTTCGCTTGTTATTCATTTTTTATCGCCCCCTGTCATTATTCTGGCTCCCCCAGTGTATAACCCTGTTACACACAGGTACAGTCCTGCACCCCTCAGACCTCCGGATCGTCTTCAAGCCCCGGAAAATTCAGGGTAAATTTCTGAATCCACTCGCGCGCAGCCTGCTCCGCACCCAGCCGTCGACCCTCGCTGGCGAGCACTTTCGCCCGGTAGTGCTCGATATGGCAGATCTGCTCGACCATGCGTGCGCGGTACAGGTCGCCCGGCTCTACAAACGCCACACCGGTCATGAAAGCCGGCCCATCGCGGTGACACCAGACCACCTGCGGCGAGCGGGAAGCGTGAACCGGTTCAGATTTTCACCCCGTACCACGCAGGTAAAGCCCGCAAATCAGCAGATTTCCGGCCTGCGCCCTCAATAAAGCGCGGCGGCTGACGTTATCTCTGAAGGGACAAACTATTGCCAGCTATGGAAATTCGAAAACGCAAGCAAGCCGGATCAACGGCCGGGCCGGCACAGCCGATCCACCGCAGTCACGCCGAAAAAGTCCGCCGCCGCGCTGAAGAGCTTACGGAACCCGTTGATGTACAGGATGAAAACAGGGATCGCGCACGCAATCACCAGCGGCAACAGGCCGAACGGCAGATGGCCAAACTGCGCAGTGATGCGGTCCAGGCCAGGCGGCTGGCGGAACACATTGAAAACCTGTCGCAGGGAACCGCGGCATACAAACGCAAGCGGAAACACGTCATGACAGACTCGACCATCGTTGACTCCGGCCACGCACAGCGTCTGCAACGCAGGGCACAGGACCGGTCCGCAAGTGGCGGGAAGCAGATGAACTTCAATCCGCTGCATCCCTCCATGGAGCTGCCACCGGAGCAGCTGATCCGCCTGCTGGGCATGGAAAGCAAAAAAATCCGTAAATCCCGGCCAAGGAAACCGCGCCCGCTGGCCAGCCCGATGCAGACCGGGACACCACAAACAGAAGCTGCCGATGCACCGAAATCCCGCTCGCCGGAAACTGAAAATCCGGTAGAACAGACACTCAGCCCGGTCAATCGCGATATCCAGTATGAACGCTGCGAAGCACCACAGGCCTTCGATAGCCGGCGTTCCGGTTTACTGGTACCCGCCCTGGTGGCCGGCGTCGTCGCCGGCATGGTCGTATCCGGCTACCTGTTCTGGTTTCAGCCTGCTGATACGGGAGTACAGAAAGCCCCCGCACCGGTAAGCACAGGCCACTCCGCGCAGGCGCAAACCCGAAGCAAACCGGTGACGCGTACCGCTGCACCGGCCACAACCGCGGTAAAAGAAAAGAAAATGAACGCACAGGAACGCGCAGACTGGCAGGCAGCCATTAAAACCCGGGAGCAACAGCTGCACAGCGCCGCGCAACAACGCCTGGCTGAAGATATCGCGCAACAACAGCGCCGAATGGCCGCACCGCAGCAGCCGGACAGGATACCGGCCGCCATCTCAACGCAGGCACCCGGAGCTGCCCCTGCAGCTGCGCGCACCGACATGGACGCACCCGCGGTCCCGCACGCACAGACCGCTACCCCCGCAACAGACCCGGCAAATGATCCTGCAGTCACACCGACTCCGGCGACGGCCGAAATGGACACTGTGACAACGTCTGCAACCGCAGGAGCCCAGGGTCTTCCTGAAACCGGCCCTGAACCAACCGCCACTGCGCCCGCTTCACCGGCGGCGGACGTTGAGGAACGGGCTGCTACCGCGCTCGACGCGGTTCAGCCCGATACGCCTGACGTGCCCATACCCCCGGAACCGGCGGACGTCACACCGGCACCCGTCGAGGCCATGCCCGCTGAAAGCGGAGAAGCATCTCCGCCCGACGAAGCAACACTCGTGGCACCCGCGCCGGCCGATACCGAACCCGCCATTGCGCCGCTACCGGAAACGGGCAACCCCGCAGCGGAAGGCGACGATGCCACGACAATGGAGCCGGTGGCAGCAGAGCCGACCGGCGCAAACACGGATGAGCGCTTATTCTGAGGAATCTTCCGGCCGGGCAACCGGCGTTGAAAGCGCGCCGGCCTGCGCCGGCTCATAGAGAAACAGTTCGGTATGCAACGGCCAGCCACTCTGGTCATACACCGTCACCGACCACTCACCGGTCTGTTCCGGCTCGATTACATTTTTTGAATACACCCGCCAGCGTGCCCCCTTGACCGCGAACGGCTTCATCGAGACCACCCGTCCGCGGTACGACCAGCGGTGTTGCACCTCGCGGCCTTCCAGGTGGCGCAGGTCGGTGAAAAAATAGATTTCGCGGGACGGTGGTGACAGCACGACCACCTTGTCGACCGGTTCGCGATTCCTGATCCCGGTGGTGAACTGCGCACGCGCAACCGCCCAGTCCGGGTCCGGGACCGGCACTTCTGCAACGGCGACCTGCACCCACAGCAGGAGAAATACCGGCCACCAGCGATACCATCGCCTGGTCATCGGGCAAGCTCCGGGTCCGGACGATGTGGCTGCGCCAGGTAAGACGCACTGGACATTTCCGTAAGGCGGCTGGCGGTGCGCCGGAACAATGCCTCCAGCTGACCCTGCGGATACAGCTGTTGCGGCGCTGCTGCTGCTGTCACGATGAGTTTCACCCCATGATCATACAGCGCATCGACCAGGTGAATAAAGCGCCGCGCCGCTTCGTCCAGGCCGTCACAGAATTCCGGCACACCCTCCAGCAACAGGGTGTGGTACTCGCAGGCCAGTTGCAGGTAATCCCCTGCCGATCGCGGTTGCACACAGAGTTCATCAAAATCGAACCATACAAGGTCACCGGCCAGCGCGCGCGCCTGCAATTCCCGACCCTGTAGCCGTACAGGCTGCCGGCCAGGCGGATCCCCGGGCGCCAGCTCGTCCAGGTGACGTTGCAGCCAGGTTCGCGCCGCCTCGCCGCCCGCCACCAGGTAGGTACCCCCGTGCTGCAACAGTTCGAGACGAAAATCCTTGCAGCCTTGCAGCGGCTGCACGCGCGTGTACCGTTGCAACAGGTCGATCGCCGGCAGGAAACGATCCCGCTGCAGGCCGTCCCGGTACAGATGTTCGGGCGCGGCATTGGATGTCGCCACCAGGGTAACGCGGTGTTCGAACAAGCTCTTCAGCAGACCGGCCAGCAACATGGCATCGGCTACGTCCGTGACGTGAAATTCGTCCAGGCACAGCACCCGGCTACGCCCGGCAATCTGCCCCGCAACCAGCTGCAGCGGATCAGCGGTTTGCGGCAATGCTTCCAGCGCCTGGTGAATCTCCAGCATGAAGCGATGAAAGTGGACACGCCGTTTGCCGGCCAGCGGCAGGCTGTCGTAGAAAGCGTCCATCAGGTAGGTCTTGCCGCGCCCCGGCCCGCCCCACAGGTACAGTCCCTGCACCGGCGGCGCACGCCGGCCCAGCAGTCGTTCGCGGAAAGAAAGCGTCGGCGGCGCTTCGAGCAATGCATCGAACAGGGCTTGCAGCGCGGCGACGGCCTGTCGCTGTGCTTCATCCGCGTGAAAACCGTCCCGGCCCAGGTCGTCCTGGTAGCGTTGCTGTGGCGTCATTCCCTCACAGTTGCTGTATTTCCAGGCCCAGCTCCCGGCACTGTGTCTCGGCATGCGGGTTACTGATGACCACCACGCTGGCCTGCCCGGACTTGAGATAGGTTTCCCCTACCCGCTGCAGATCCTGCAGGGTGACTTCCAGCACGCGCTGGCGGAAGCGCCGCCGCTGTTCCGGCGTGCGACCGTACAGCGCGCTGTAGAACGCGTCCCTGGCCTCGCCGGCCGGCGAACCCGGCTTGTCGATGC
>DRQL01000102.1 GCA_011371465.1 Gammaproteobacteria bacterium
AACGCGCGCTCGTCGTCCGCCCAGCCTTCCTTGACCTTGACCCACAGTTGCAGGAAAACCTTCTGTCCGAAGGTCTTCTCCATGTCCTGGCGCGCCTCGCGGCCCACTTCCTTGAGACGCTCCCCCTTGCTGCCGATGACAATCGACTTGTGGCCTTTTTTCTCCACCCAGATGAGGGCGTGGATATGCAGGGCTCTTTTCTCAGCCTTGAAACGCTCGATCTCCACGGTCAGGCCGTAGGGGACTTCTTCACCCAGTTTACGGAACAGCTTTTCCCGCACCAGTTCAGCCGCCAGGAAACGTTCGCTGCGATCCGTCACCTGGTCTTCGCCGTAAAAAGGCGGGGATACCGGCAGGTGCTTGCGCAGTGCCGCTTCCAGCTGGTCCAGGTTATCGCCGGTTTTTGCGCACACCGGGATGAGATCGCTGAACGCATGTTTGGCCGACAGTGCCTGCAGGTGCGGCAACAGTTCCGCCTTGTCCGCCAGCCGGTCGATCTTGTTGATTGCCAGGATGACCGGGCAGGACACCTGCTTCAGCTTTTCCAGCACCCAGTCGTCGTCCTTTTTCCAGCGCGTACCCTCGACCACGAAGACCACCACGTCCACATCACGCAGGCTGTCGGTGGCAGCGCGGTTCAGGTAGCGGTTCATGGCACGTGGCTGGGCCTGGTGCAGGCCGGGAGTGTCAACAAAAACAATCTGCCCGTCGGCGTCGGTCTTGATGCCGAGAATGCGGTGGCGGGTGGTCTGCGGCCGGTTCGAGGTGATACTGACCTTCTGTCCGACCAGGCGGTTCAGGATGGTGGATTTGCCGACGTTGGGGCGGCCGACCAGGGCAACGAAACCACAGTGGAATTCACTCATTCACGCTGCCCGCCTGCAATTGCGCCAGCATGGTCTCCGCCGCCGTCTGCTCTGCGCGGCGCCGGCTGCTGCCCGTGCCGCGTACCGACTGCTGCACATCCGTTACGCGGCATTCAACGACGAACTGCTGCCGGTGCGCCTGTCCGGATACGTCCACCACTTCGTACTCCGGCAGTGCCAGCTTGCGTGACTGCAGGTATTCCTGCAGGCGGGTTTTCGGGTCCTTGAGTTCGTCGCCGGCGGACAGCCGGCCGACGCGGTCGGCGAACAGGTGATGGATAGTGCTGCGGCAGGCTTCAAACCCGCTGTCCATGACAATGCCGCCCAGGATGGCTTCCAGCGCGTCTGCCAGGATGGAGTCGCGGCGGAACCCGCCGCTTTTCAGCTCGCCGGAACCGAGCCGGAGGTAATCGCCGATATTCAGTTCTCGCGCAATGCCGGCCAGGGTTTCCTTTTTGACCAGGCTGGCGCGCAGGCGGCTCAGCTGTCCTTCACTGGCCTGCGGAAACAGTGTGTACAGCCACTCGGCAACGACAAAACCGAGCACCGCGTCGCCGAGGAACTCCAGCCGTTCGTTATTACCGCTGCCCGCGCTGCGGTGAGTAACGGCGCTCTGCAGCAGCCCGGCATCCTGGAAGCGGTAGCCGAGCGAACGGCCCAGGCCTTCCAGGGAACGACTCAATTGGCGACCACCTCGACCTGTTTTTCAAAGGTGGTAACCACGTCCACGTTGCTGATCAGGTGTTCGCGGCGCTCGTAGTTGATCGCAACCTTCAGCACGCCCTTGTCCTTGGTGATGGTAACCAGTTTCGGGTCCACCTGGTTGACATCGTTCACGTCAAAGCGCTTGCCAATCAGGCGGATAATCTCGCCCTTCGTCTTGCGCGTTATACCGGGCTCGTGCTTCAGCGATTCCAGCACCGTGTTCACCTTGGCGAACTCCAGGTAGGCCGGGACCAGTTTCAGGGTAATCAGGGTGAAAAACGCTATCAGGCCCAGCACCAGCAACCAGCCGATTGCCGTCATTCCTTTCTGGTGATGCCATCTGTTCATCGCTGTTCTCCGCAGGCTAGTTTATGGAATCCCCGATACGATCCCAGCCTACCCCACCGGCGGCGGAATCCCAGTTCATCCAGATCATAAAGGCGCGTCCAACCAGGTTTTCATCCGGGACGAAGCCCCAGTAACGACTGTCATTGCTGTTGTCCCGGTTGTCACCCATGACGAAGTAGTGCCCTTCCGGCACCACGGTATCCGTCTCCACGCCGCGCACCCGGGGCACGACGAGAATATCATGTTTGACGTCACCCAGCGCTTCGCGGCGTATCTCCGCCCCCGACATCGACAGGCCGGAACCGACGCCGATATAGCTGCCTTCCGGGATCTGCGGAATCTTCCGGTCGTTGATGTACAGGGTCTTGTCCTGGTACACCACGTGGTCACCGGGCACACCCACGACACGCTTTATATAATCGATACCCGGGTTTTTCGGGAACCGGAATACGACCACGTCACCCCGCTGCGGGTCACCGATGTCCACCACCTTGCGGTTGAGCACCGGCAGGCGGATACCATAGGCGTACTTGTTCACCAGGATAAAATCACCCACCAGCAGCGTCGGCATCATGGAACCGGACGGGATCCGGAAAGGCTCCACGAGAAAGGAACGCAGCAACAGCACTGCCAGGATGACCGGGAAAAAGGACTTGGAGTACTCGACCAGCGTTGGCTCCTTGAGCACTTCCTCCAGTTTGGCGCTGTTCACGCCACCGCCCGCACCTGCGCCCAGCGCCGCCGCCTGCTGCCTGCGTTTTGGCGCCCACAGTAACGCGTCCATGGCCCAGATCAGGCCGGTTATCAACGTGGCCAGCACCAGGATGGCTGGAAAATCTATATTCATGGTTACTTTTTCCCGACTTGCAACACCGCCAGGAAGGCTTCCTGGGGTATTTCCACTTTACCGAACTGCTTCATGCGTTTTTTACCTGCTTTCTGTTTTTCCAGCAACTTGCGTTTGCGCGTGATATCACCGCCGTAACACTTGGCGGTCACGTTCTTGCGCAGCGCCTTGACCGTGGTGCGCGCAATGATCTGCGAGCCGATGGCGGCCTGAATCGCCACATCGAACATCTGCCTCGGTATCAGCTCGCGCATGCGCTCCGCCAGGTCACGACCGCGGCTGTTGGCAAAGTCCCGGTGCACGATGGCGGACAGCGCATCCACCCGTTCCCCGTTGATCAGCACGTCGAGCTTGACCAGCGGGGCTGCCTCGAAACGCTCGAAGCTGTAATCAAAGGAGGCGAAGCCCCGGCTTACCGATTTCAGCCGGTCGAAAAAGTCCAGCACCACCTCGCTGAGCGGCAATTCGTAGCCGAGGGACACCTGCTTCCCCAGGTACTGCATGGTGCGTTGCACGCCGCGTTTTTCCACACACAGGCCGATCACTGCGCCGAGATAGTCCTGTGGCACCAGGATGTTCGCGAGAATAATGGGCTCGCGCACTTCCTCGATGCGGTTGACCGGCGGCAGGCTCGCCGGGTTGTCGATCTGCAGCACTTCACCGCTGGTGTCGAGCACCTCGTACACGACCGTGGGCGCGGTGTTGATCAGGTCCAGGTTGTATTCACGTTCCAGGCGTTCCTGGATGATCTCCATGTGCAGCATGCCGAGAAAACCGCAACGGAAGCCGAAACCCAGCGCCGTCGAGGTCTCCGGCTCAAAATGCAGTGAAGCATCGTTGAGCCTCAGTTTCTGCAACGCCTCGCGCAAATTTTCATAGTCGTCCGAGACCACCGGGTAGAGACCGGCGAACACGCGCGGCTGCACCTTCTGGAAACCCGGCAGGGACTGCCCGGCCGGCCGGCTGGTCAGGGTAATGGTATCACCCACCGGCGCACCGTCGATCTCCTTGATACCGGCGATGACGTAGCCCACGTCACCGGCCGTCAGGCAGTCGCGGTCTTCACGGCGCGGTGTGAAGATGCCCACTTTCTCCACCAGGAAATCGTTGCCGGTAGACATCATGCGTATCTTCTGTTTGCGGCGCAACGTGCCGTGCATCACCCGCACCAGGGAGATGACACCGACGTAGTTGTCGAACCAGGAATCGATAATCAACGCCTGCAACGGCTTTTCGGCATCGCCCTCCGGCGGGGGAATCTGCCCGATCAGCCGCTCCAGCAGTTCTTCGATACCCTGCCCCGTCTTGGCACTCACTTCAACGGCATCGATGGCATCGATGCCGATAATCTCCTCGATTTCCTGTTTTACCCGGTCCGGCTCCGCAGAGGGCAGGTCAATCTTGTTCAGCACCGGCACCACTTCCAGCCCCTGTTCGATGGCCGTGTAACAGTTGGCGACACTCTGCGCCTCGACCCCCTGGGCGGCATCGACCACCAGCAGGGCGCCCTCGCAGGCGGACAGCGAGCGTGACACCTCGTAGGAAAAATCCACGTGTCCCGGGGTGTCGATAAAGTTGAGAGTATAGATCTCGCCGTTGGCCGCGGTGTACTGCAGCGACACGCTCTGGGCCTTGATGGTGATACCGCGCTCGCGCTCCAGGTCCATGGAATCCAGCACCTGGGCTTCCATCTCACGCTCGCTCAGGCCGCCGCAAAGCTGGATAAAGCGGTCCGCCAACGTCGACTTGCCATGGTCGATGTGCGCGATAATGGAAAAATTGCGGATATGAGAAAGATCAGACAAAGCGCGTAACGACCTGATTTACAAACCATAATGGCGCCAACGCGGCGCCATTTCGAAACGCAGTATACACGCTATTGACGGTGCAAGGCAGCTCTCAGTGCCTGCTCATCGAGCCGGTAGTGGCAGATTTCCTCTTCGCCGAGACAGAGCACCGGCACCCATTCGTCGTAACGCTTCGCCAGTTCGGGGTCCCGGTCGACATCCACCAGCTGTACCTCGAACCCCGGTAAAAGTGAATCGCCGCCAGACAAGAGAGGGTCCCCTGGGGGACAAGGTGAATCGCCGTCAGGCGAGAGAGGGTGCCCTGGGGCAAACGATTGCAGGCCCCGCAGGGCCTGCAACATGCTTTCACACAGGTGACAGCCTTCCCGGTAGTACAGGGTCAGCCTGGCCTCCGCCACCGCTACTCCTTCCCGGGCACCTTCAGTGCGAGGAAAATGGGACCGCCGCGCCGCTGCACCAGGACCGCAACGGATTTTCCGGCCGGCAGTTTCTCGATCATTTCCTTGAACTGGCTGATGTCCTTGATCGGTTTGCCGTCCATGCGAAGAATGATATCACCTTCGCGTATGCCGGCATCGCTGGCCGCACCCTCGCCCACCGATTCCACCAGTACACCGCCGTCGATCTCCAGCTCCTCGCGCTGGTCTTTGGTCAGGTCCGCAACCCGTACATTGAGCCGGTTGTCGCTGGTGGTCTTGCTGGTCTCGGCCTTGGCGATGGTCTCTTCCGGCTCCGGCAACTCTCCCAGCTTCACCCACAGCGTCTTGCTGCGCCCGTTGCGGATCACTTTTACCGGCACCTTCTTGCCGACCGGGGTACCGCCGACCACCGGGGGCAGGCTGGACGAACGCTCGATCTCCTTGCCGTTGAAGCTGACCACGATATCGCCAACCTGCATATCGGCCTTCTCGGCCGGGCTGTCGGCCATGACCCTGGCAATCAGGGCGCCCTGCGGTTTGCTCATACCAAAGGATTCCGCCAGCTCGCGCGTGACATCCTGGATCAGCACACCCAGCCAGCCACGGCTGACCTTGCCGTGCGCCTTGAGCTGGTTGGCCACGTCCATCGCCACCTCGATGGGAATGGAGAAGGACAGCCCCATGTACCCGCCGGTACGGCTGTAGATCTGCGAGTTCACACCGACCACCTCACCGTCGAGGTTGAACAGTGGCCCACCGGAGTTCCCCGGATTGATGGCCACATCGGTCTGGATAAAGGGCACATAGTTTTCACGTGGCAGGGCGCGGCCCTTGGCACTGACGATACCCGCCGTGGCGGAACGGTCGAAACCGAACGGGGAACCGATCGCCAGCACCCATTCACCCACCTTCAACGAATCGGACTTGCCGATCCGGGCAACCGGCAGGTTGTCCGCGTTGATTTTCAGCAGGGCGATGTCACTGCGTGCATCGGTCCCGATAATTTCTGCCTTGAGCTCACGCCGGTCTTCCAGCCGCACGATCACCTCGTCCGCATCCTTGACCACGTGGTTGTTGGTAAGGATGTAGCCGTCCTTGGAGATAATG
>DRQL01000103.1 GCA_011371465.1 Gammaproteobacteria bacterium
GGAAAGGTACGGATCATGCCTTCTCCCTGGAGCCGGAAGGGTTCCGCAAGCTGGTGCGCGACCTGAGTCGCCTGAAGGTCGCCATCGGCGACGGCGTCAAGCGCACCTATGACAGCGAAGTGGAACCCATTCTGAAGATGGGCAAGAAACTGGTCGCGGCACGCGACCTGCCGACCGGGCATACGCTGCGGCGCGAGGATCTCGCTATCAAGTGCCCGGGTGACGGGCTGCAGCCCTATGATATCGACAAGGTGATTGGCCGGGTTACCCGCGAGCCGCTGGCAAAGGACGATGCCATCGCCTACGAAAAGTTGAACGGCGCCGAAAGTTGGCAGCAGCTGGCGGTATCTTGAACGGGCTTTTCAGCCTTGAGTCGGAAGTTGCCGTAGTCACCGGTGCGCTGGGCAGGCTGGGCGCGGTCTGGATCGAAACCCTGCTGGAAGCCGGGGCTTCGGTATTCGCACTGGATTTGCCGGGCGCGAAGGTATCAGAAGCGTTTCATCGGCTGGGCCAGCGTTTTGGTGCAGACCGACTCAGCTTGCAGTACACGGATGTCCGCGACCGGCAGGCCCTGGAAACCGCGTGCGAGCAATGCCTGACCGGTTTTGGCGTGCCTTCGATCCTGGTGAACAACGCCGGCGTCGACCGGCCCCCGGCCGCTGCGGGAACCGCGTACCAGCTTGTCGATATCCCGCTGGAAGAAAGCCGGGAGATACTGGAAGTGAACACGCTGGGCCTGTTCCTGGTCAGCCAGGTGTTCGGCAGACACATGCTGGACGCAGGACGAGGATCCATTATCAACATCGGCTCGCTGTATGCCGGTGTTTCACCCGACCAGCGGTTTTACGACCATCTCCGCAGTGACCCGCCTTTCCTGAAACCGCCGGCCTACGGTGCATCCAAGGCGGCGGTGGTCAACCTGACGCGTTACCTGGCGACGCACTGGGCGTCCGGCGGTGTGCGGGTCAACGCGCTTTCCCCGGGCGGCGTGTCGGGCGGTCAGGATGAGCGCTTCACGGACAAGTTCTGTCACCGCGTGCCCATGGGGCGAATGGCGGCAGGCGACGACCTGTGCGGGCCGTTGCTGTTCCTGGCCTCGCGTGCCTCGTCCTACGTGACGGGTACCGAGCTGGTTGTGGACGGGGGCTTTACCGCCTGGTGAAGGCGCAGCGGGTTAGCTGAATGATCGAGGAATCCATCCCCGGGACCGTGCCAAACTGGATTGGCGGAGAGCAGTCAGAAGCGCTTTCCGGCAAGGTGTTTGACAAGCTGTCGCCGCACAGTGGCAAACCGCTGTACCAGGTGGTCCGCTCCATGGCCGGTGATATTGAACGGGCCGTCCGGGTAGCCAGGGAAGCGCAGCCGGGCTGGGCCGGGCTGACACCGGTGCGACGGGGAGAAGTGCTGCATGACATTGCCCGGCTGATGCGTCGCGACCAGGAGGACATCGCGGCGGTCGTCGCGCTGGAGACCGGGATGTCTTTTACTGCGGCCATGGGCGAAACCGGTGCTGCCATTGCGCAGGGTGAATTCATGGCCGGCGAAGGGCGTCGTTTCTACGGCCGGACCACCACCAGTGCGATACCCCACAGGCATGCCAGCACTGTGCGGCAGCCGGTGGGCGTAGCCGGGTTGATCATTGCGGCGAACACGCCGATTGCCAATGTGGCCTGGAAAGTATTCCCGGCGCTGATCTGTGGCAATACCGCCGTGCTCAAGGCGGCCGAAGACACGCCGGCCACGGCCTGGCTGTTCGGCCGGATTGCGCAGGAAGCCGGTGTGCCGGCCGGGGTGCTCAATATTATCCAGGGGCAGGGCGAGGAGGCGGGCGCTCCCCTGGTTGCCCACCCGGGCGTGGACGTCGTCAGCTTTACCGGCTCCACCGCCGTGGGGCGACGCATTGCAGCGGTAGCGGGTGAGCGGCTGGCCAGGGTCTCGCTGGAACTGGGCGGCAAGAATGCCCTGGTGGTTTGCGAGGATGCCGATCTCGAAAATGCGCTGCACTGGACCCTGCTGGCCGCGTTCAGCAACGCCGGTCAACGCTGTGCTGCGGCCAGCCGCATTATTGTTTTCGATGCGATTTATGAGCCGTTCCATGACCGGCTCATTGAGCGCGTGCGTCGGCTGCGTGTGGGCCCCGACGACGGTGATGACCTGGGACCGGTCATCAACCAGCGGCAACTCGACAACCTGCTTGCGTTCATTGCCAGGGCAAAGGAGGCGGGTGCGGTGATTGCTTCTGGAGGCTGCCGGCTCGACGACGAGGCGCACGCCAAAGGATTCTACCTGGCGCCGACCATTATCGAGGGTGCCGGCCCGCATGACGAAATTTCGGTTACCGAGCTGTTTGGCCCGGTGACCTGCCTGTACCGCGTCGGCGGTTTTGCGGAAGCGCTGCACATGGTGAATGACTCGCCCTATGGCCTGACGGCGGCCATACACACCGGCAGCATTCACCGTGCCACCGAGTTCACGCAGCAAGTGCAGGCGGGGGTTGCCGTGGTCAATGGAGGGACGCACGGCAGTGAACCGCACATGCCCTTCGGTGGCCTGAAACAGTCCGGTAACGGCTCGCGCGAACCCGGCACAGAAGCCCTCGACGTGTATTCAGAGCTGAAAGACATTTACATCCACAGTGACCCGGGGCAGTTGTGACATGAGGACAGGGAAACCGGACATCGTGGCACTGATCCCGGCGCGCGCGGGTTCGAAGCGGGTGGCGGGGAAGAATATCCGGGTCCTGTCCGGGCATCCCCTGATGGCCTATACCATTTCTGCAGCCGTTCAGAGCGGCATTTTTTCGGATGTAATCGTATCCACCGACTCCGAACACTACGCCGACATTGCCAGGCACTATGGCGCAGAGGTTCCCTTTCTGCGCCCGCGCGGGCTGGCGGGGGATGTTTCGCCGGACATCGAATGGCTGGGTTACACCCTGGACCGACTCAGGGACCAGGGTCGCGAGTACCGTTGCGCCAGTATCCTGCGGCCAACCAGTCCCTTCCGTATGCCGCACACCATCCGGCGGGCCTGGCAGGCTTTTCTGGCGGAAGACGGCATCGACTCGCTGCGGGCGGTGGAAAAATGCCGGCAGCACCCCGGGAAAATGTGGGTGGTCCAGGGCAGGCGCATGGTGCCGTTGATGCCGCTGCACGCAAGCGCGCAGCCGTGGCACAGCAGCCAGTACCCGTCCCTGCCCGTTGTGTACACGCAGAACGCGAGCCTGGAGATCGCCTGGACGCGCACGGTGCTGGAAACCGGCACCATTGCCGGCAATGTGCTGATGCCGTTTTTTACCGAGGGTTATGAAGGCTTTGATGTAAACAGCGAGTACGACTGGGGCTTCGCCGAATCCCTGGTCAGGAACCGCCAGGCAGAGCTGCCACCCGTTTCTCACTTCCCGTATCGGCTCAAGAGGCAACTGGAACCATGCTAGAGATCAAACTCATTACTGCACAGGAATTCCGGCGCGTACAGGAAACCGCAATGGACAGCATTTCCAGGCTGCGACTGCTGGCGGACATGTGCTGCGCCAATACCCTGGCTACCGTCAAACGGGCGGGTTCGGGACACCTGGGTTCCAGCCTGAGTTCACTCGATATCGTGACCTGCCTGTATTACGCGGGAATGAATACGGTCGAGCTGGGTTTTGATCACCCGGACCGTGATATTTATTTCTCGTCCAAGGGGCATGATGCCCCGGCCTGTTACGCGGTGCTCTATTCGCTGGGCAAGCTGTCAAAAGGGCAGTTCATCAACCTGCGCCGGCTGGGCGGCACCCACGGCCACCCGGATGTCAGTATCCCCGGTATAGAAACCAACTCGGGTTCACTGGGGATGGGGATCTCCAAGGCCAAAGGCATGGCGCTGGCCAAAAAGATGAACGGCGCGGGCGGGCAGGTATTCGTCATGACCGGTGATGGCGAGCTGCAGGAAGGGCAGATCTGGGAGTCGCTGCAGACCACGGCCCACCGGTCACTCAGCAATATCACCGTCATTGTCGACAGGAACCGGATTCAATCCGACAAGCCCGTAGAGGAAATCATCGACCTGGGCGACCTGGCGTCAAAGTTCAGGAGTTTCGGCTGGCACGTGGCACAATGTGATGGTCACGATTTCGCCGCGCTGAAACAGGTCTTCAGCGAACTTCGACGGGTAACGGACCGGCCCAGGGTACTGCTGGCCGATACCATCAAGGGCAAAGGGGTGTCGTTCATGGAGGGCCCGACCGCCCTGGCAGACGGCGAGGGTCTCTACGCATGGCACTCGGGCGCACCGGACGATGAAGCGTACGAATCGGCCTGTGCGGAAGTCGTTGCGCGTATCGACCGGCAGTTTGAAATGCACGGCCTGGGGCCGTTGCGCACCGAGGTGATCGAGTGTCGCAGGAAAAACCGGACCAGGCTTCGGGACAGCGCGGAAAAGGTGGTAAGCGCGTATGGCAGGGCCCTGCTGGAACTCGGGCAGGAGAGAAAAGACCTGGTTGTGCTGGATGCGGACCTGTCCGCCGACTGTGGACTGCGCCCGTTCGAACTGAAATACCCCGAGCGGTTTATCGAGAGCGGGATCGCCGAACAGGACATGGTGTCCACGGCGGGTGGCCTGGCACTGCACGGGTATCTGCCGATTGTGAATTCCTTCGGGGTGTTCCTCGCCTCGCGCGCCAATGAGCAGATCTATAACAACGCGACCGAAAAGACAAAGATCATCTACGTGTGTCATTACGCGGGCGTTATTCCCGCCGGACCCGGAAAATCCCACCAGAGCCTGCGCGACATCTCCCTGTTTGGCGCATTGCCCGACTGCGTCATTCTTGAGCCCGGTAACGAGGAGGAAACCCGGCAGGTCCTGGCCTGGTGTGTAGAGGAAGGGGAGCAGAGCTGCATGATACGCCTGGTCATCGGCCCGTCGCCGCGTCCGATTCCTGTGGCGGGGGATGACGGCCTGGTTTTTGGCAGGGGCAGTACAGTGCATGACGGTGCGGATGCCGTTCTTTTCAGCTACGGTCCGGTGATGTTGAACGAGGCGATCACGGCAGCGGAATGCCTGGAGGGCCAGGGTGTATCGCTGAAGGTGATCAACATGCCCTGGCTGAACCGGGTGGATACCGGCTGGCTGGAGGCTGCGCTTGACGGCTGCGAACTCGCGTTCACACTGGATGACCATGCCGGCTATGGCGGGCTGGGGGATTGCCTGCTGAACGCGTTCATGTCGTCTGATGCCCTGCGCGGCAGACAGCTGGTGAAGTTCAGCGTGGAAGGTCATGCCGCGTGCGGCACGCCTTCGGAAGTGCTCTATTACCACGGGCTGAGCGGCGAAAAACTGGCCGCACGCATCCTCCAGGCCATCAGGCGCAAACCCCATCCATTGCTGGAGGCGGCCTCCTGACGCGCTACTGCATGAGCCCGGCCAATGCGTTATTACTGATCCCGGTGGAGAACCAGGTGCGCGAGCTGGACCCGAAGCTGTTGCTGGCCTGTGTTGCCGCGCAGCGCGGGTTCTCGTCGATCGTCGGTTCACGCCGGGAGATGGAATTCAATATCGATGCCTTTCCCGATGCCATCTACCTCTCCAAGAGCATGACGATCCGCAGTCGCCTGTTTTTTCGCATCGCCCGGCGTTTCGGTCACCGCATCGTGGCCTGGGACGAGGAAGCGCTGGTGCACCTGCCACCGCAAACCTATTTTTCCCGCCGGCTCGACGCGGCGACAATGAAGCACGTGAAGCGCCTGTTTGCCTGGGGACAGGATAACGTGGAACTGTGGAAGCAGTATCCGCACACGCCGAAGCAGGTACCCATCCATGCGACCGGCAACCCCCGCAGCGATATGCTGCGTGCCGAGATCCGTGCCTTCTACGAAGCCGACGCCGAAGCCCTGCGCAGGGAGTACGGTGATTTCATCCTGGTCAACACCAACTTCAACCATGTCAATGCGTTCGGGCCGGATATCAACCTGTTCCGCCCGGCGAAAAAACCCGGCGGGAAGGCGCGTTTCGGCCGGGCCGCAAGGGGCATGAGCCGGGAATATGCCCGGGGGTTGTGGGAACACAAGCAGGCTGTGTTCGCCCATTTCCGGGCGCTGATTCCCGCCCTCGAACAGGCGTTTCCCGACTACCACATTGTCGTGCGTCCGCACCCGACTGAAAACCAGCAGGTGTACCGGGATATCGCCGCCCGCTGTCGCCGGGTGCGGGTAACCAACCAGGGTAATGTCGTTCCCTGGCTGATGGCGACCCGGGCGTTGGTGCACAACGGTTGCACAACAGCCGTGGAGGCTTTTGTCCTGAACGTCCCGGCGGTCAGTTACCGGGCGACGCGCAACGAGGACTACGACAACGGGTTCTACCACCTGCCCAACGGGCTCAGTCATGCCTGTTTTGACTTTGAAGAACTGCGGCAGACACTGGCAAGCATACTGGCCGGGGAACTGGGTGTGCCGACCGGGAAGGCGTGTCAGTCACTGGTCGATCGCTACCTGGAGGCACAGGACGGGCCGCTGGCCTGTGAAAGGATGGTGCGTGTGCTGGAAACCATGTCGTACCCGCAGGCGGCGGCCCGGCGCCGGTCTGCCGCCAGCGGGTTGCAGCGCTGGGTGCTGGCCAGGGGGCTCAGCCTGGCACGGCAGGTGAAATCGCGTCTGCCGGGTTCGCACAACCGGCCCGAGTACCAGTTGCATCGCTTTCCCTTGCTGCCGCTGGAGGAAGTGCGTAACCGGGTCGCCCGCTTCCAGCAGCTGCTTGGTTACCGGAAGACCATCCGCATAGAGCCGGTATCCGATGTGTTGTTCAGGATCGAAGCCTGAAGGGCCCGCCGCCGGTATGAAAGCAGCCAGGATCCCGTTGATCATCCCGGTGGAAAATCAGGTTCGTGAACTGGATCCGAAACTGCTGCTCGCCTGCGTCGCGGCCAAAAGGGGTTTCTCCTCCATCATCGGTTCGCACCGCAGGATCGATTTCAAAATTGCCTCGCTGCCCAGGAGCCTCTACCTGTGCAAAAGCTTCACGGGAATGAACCTGAAGATGTTCAGGATCATGCACCGGCTTGGCCAGAAGATCGTTTCCTGGGATGAAGAGGCACTGGTTCACCTGCCCGCGGACATGTATTTTTCGCGGCGCCTGTCCGCACAGTCGCTGAAGTATGTTTCCCACCTGTTTGCCTGGGGTGAAGACAATGCACAGCTGTGGCGACAGTATCCCCGGATGCCGGAAAAAATGCCGATTCACATCACGGGTAATCCGCGCGGTGACCTGCTGCGCGCCGAGATACGTTCATTTTACCGGCATGACGCGGATGCGTTGCGCAATCGTTACGGGAAGTACATCCTGGTCAACACCAACTTCAACCACGTGAACGCCTTTTTCCCGGCACAGAATCTTTTCAGACCGTCACCCGGGCGCGGTGCCGGGCAGCGCTTCGGGAAAGCCGCAAAGGGTATGAGCAGCACCTTTGCGCACCTGCTCCGCGACCACAAGCAGGCACTGTTCGATGCATTCAGGGCCCTGATCCCGGCGCTGGACGAGGCTTTCCCGGGGTATACCATTGTCGTCAGGCCCCACCCGACCGAGAACCCGGCCGTCTACCAGCGCATAGCGTCGGCCTGCCGGCAGGTCATTGTCAGCAATGAAGGGAACGTGGTGCCCTGGCTGATGGCGGCACAGGCGCTGGTCCATAACGGTTGTACCACCGCCGTCGAAGCCTACAGCCTGGGTGTTCCGGCGATCAGTTACCGCCCGCGTGTCAACGAAGAGATCGACCAGGGCTTCTACCGGCTGCCGAACGAGTTGGGTTACCAGTGTTTCAGTTTCGAGGAACTCAGGGACACCCTGGGCCAGGTACTGGAAGGAACACTGGGTGCCGCCGCCGGCACCCGGCGCGCGGAACTGTTTGACCGCTACATGGTAGCGCAGGACGGCCCGCTGGCGTGTGAACGCATGGTCGACGTGCTGGAACAAATCAGCACGGGTGAAAGCGCATGGCCCGGACCCGGGCGGTGGACGTACCTGGCCGGTTGCGCGCTGGCGAATGGACGCTATTTCATCAAGCAGCTGAAGCGCTTCCTTCCCGGTTCCCATGCGCCGCCTGAATTTCACCGTCACCGTTACCCCGGGATCACCCTCGATGAATTGCGCGAGCGCATTGCACATTTCCAGCAGACGCTGGGCGACCGTACAGAGATCCGGGTCGAACAGATACACGAACAGATATTTCGAATCAGTGCCTGAGGGCCGGAGGTAGGTATGAAAGTGATGATTCTGGGCCTGGGAAAATCGGGTACCACGGCGCTGTTGTACAAGCTGGCCGCGGGCCTGCCGGACTGTGAGGCATTTTCCGGCGGAAAGCCGGGAAAGTACAACGGCAACTATACCAACGCCATCTATAAACACACCTATGAAGAACGCAAGGGCAAGGGTTTCGACCTGTACAGGGAGCATCTGCAACAGGCGCACTACGACCGCAAGATCTGGATGGCGCGCGACCCGCGCGATGTCGCAGTCAGCCGGATGCTGTACCGCTGGAACCGGGGGTGCGTGAATCACCGGCGACAATACCGGGCGCACCTCGACCTGGTCATCCGCAAGGAAGCTGATCCCCGCTCGGTTCCCTTCTACGAAATCTGTCGCTATACCGGGCGTCACGGCTGGCCCGACGACGTACAGGCCGTGGTGGACGAGGAAGCGGCGCGTTACCGGCGCATGCACGAGTTCGTCAGCAACCTGGGTAGTGACTGGTTCCGCTTCAGCTACGAGGCCATGCTCGACGGGGACTTCAATGGTCTGAACGACTACCTTGGGTTCGAAGTGCAGGGTGACCGGGAGGTGCCGGACTCGACCGGCAAGGCCAAGGTGGTAAGGAAGAAAGCCAGCGGCGACTGGCGGCACTGGTTCACGGCGGCGGACGTGGAACTCTTCAGGCCGGTTTACACGCCGTACATGCAGCTCATGGGGTATGACAGTGAAGACTGGGAACTCAGCCCCAGCCCGCTGATCGAGCCCGAGTATGCTTCGGGCTATATGCAGAACCTGATCCAGCGTGTCCCGCTGGATACCGCGCGCAGACTGAAGGGCCAGGCACAGCGCCTGTTTTCCAGGCGGGCAGGCTGATGATGGATGCGTTCATGCCCGCGGAGAACCGGCTGAGGGAACTGGTTTGCAGTATTCGTCTCATCGCCTTCGATTTCGATGGTGTGTTCACCGACGACATGGTCTACGTGCTGCAGGATGGATCGGAGGCGGTGCGTTGTTTTCGCGGCGACGGCATCGGCCTGCAGAAACTCCGCAGCCTCGGCAAGGAAGCCATGATTATTTCCACCGAGGCCAACCCGGTGGTGACAGCCAGGGCGGTCAAGCTGAAGATCCGCTGCCTGCAGGATGTCGGGGACAAACGGGCCGCGCTGGAAGGCGTTGCGGATGAACTGGGCATCGGGCTTGCGCAGGTGGCCTTTGTCGGCAACGACATCAATGACCTTGCGGTGTTGCGTTGTGTCGGGTTACCGATCGTGGTCAGGAATGCGCATCCGGATGTGATCGGCGAGGCGCTGTACCAGACGCGGCTTTCCGGCGGGCACGGCGCCGTGCGTGAGGTCTGTGACCTGTTCGAGGAAGCCCGGGTCAGCCAGGCAGGGCCGGGCCGTCCGTAATGCGGGATCGATCGGGTTTATTCCAGCCTGGCCGGGTCCAGCACGACGTGCCGGATGCGTGACAGGTTCCAGCTGTAGGTGACGTGTACCAGGCCGTCCCCGGCCTGGATGACGGCGGGGTAGGAGTACTCGCCGAAACCGCTTGCCAGGACCAGGCCGTCCCGCCAGGTTCTGCCGTCCCGGGACAGGGCGATATTCAGCGGCGTGCGTCGGCTGGCGGAGCGGTTGTAGACCAGCAGCTGACGGCCGTCGGCAAGACTCACCGCGTCCGTGCCGGAGTTGGGGTTTTTCAGCGAGGTGAGTTGCAGGGGGCTCCAGTTCCGGCCGCCGTCCATCGACCAGCTTTCCGCAATCCGCCGCTGCCGGGTCCGGCACATGAGCTGCAGACGGTTTTCAGCGTGGGTGAGAATACTGGGTTGTATGGCGGCAACGCATGCCCCGCTCCCGGGCAGCTGCACCGGTGTCCATGATGCACCCAGGTTGTTGCTGCGTTCGATGTGGATCCGCCAGTCCCCGCTTTCGGTGCTGGAAGGGCTCAGTACCTCGCCGCTGGCGAGCTGGACCGGCTTGTTCTTGATCGGGCCCAGTATGCCATCGGCCAGGCGTTCGGGCGGGCTCCAGGTCTGACCGTGATCACGGGACCGGGTGCACATGCCCCACCAGCTGCGGGGGGTTTTGCCAACCTTGTAAAAGAGCATCAGCGGGCCGGATTCGGGCTGGAACAGCACCGGGTTCCAGCAGGCGTAGCGGCGGCCGTCCGCTTGCCGGCCGTTGGCGGCTTCCCGCGGTACCGACCAGCCGTGGCCGTCGTTGTGTGCAACCAGGATGCGGACGTCGGGGCGGGATTCCAGGGAGCCGCCAAACCAGGCGACCACCAGTCGCCCGCCCGATGCGGCAATCGTCGAGGCGTGGCTCATGGCGTATGCCGGGCCGGCATCGATAAAACCCTCGTCGATGACGGCGGGATGCGGGTTGGGTTTCGGGCCACCGGACAGGTACGCCCCGCCTGCGGCGAGCCAGCTGTATATCCTGCGAAAAACCAGGCGATTGACGATCATTTTTTCATGCCGGCCATCTCACCCGGCAAGCTTGCAATCAAACAGAACCGGCGCAGTATAACGCAGCCGGTACTGCCGCCTGAATCAACCCGGCCCGTCCAGTGCTGCAAGTGCTATGACTCCGCCTGGCTCATGACCGTGACGCGTTCAAAGTAGCGCAGGCGGTACAACAGGCGCGGGCGGTCAGGGTTGTCATCAAACCCGCTGCGGTTATGCAGGACATTATTGCTGACCAGCCCCCAGCCCGGCTGCAGGGCAAGACGGAAGATAAACGGGTCATCGGCATCCAGCAGGGCTTCCAGTGCGCGAACCGCTGCCCGGGTCAGCGGTTCGTCTTTCCATTCCACATTGTGTGTGCGCGCCGTGTAACGCATGTGCAGGTTGCCGGGGCTGAAGCTGGAGAAAACCGGTCCGCTGCGGGCGGGCCGCAACAGCTGACCTTCGCTGACGTTGGCGGGGATGGTCATGGCATCCGGGGCCATCAGCGCCCTGGTGAAGTCCGGGTTCATATCGCGCAGCCGGATGTAGGCGATTTCGTGATCGAGCAGGGCATTCTCACCGCCCTCGGCGGCGGGCCGGACGCAATGCAACAGCAGTGAGTTGATCTGTTGATCCAGCCCGTTGTAGTAGCCGTCGGTGTGCCAGTGGATCGGGCGGTTGGTGTAGGGGATATAGCGTTCCCGCCACTGCCGGTCGACTACCTGCAACGCGGTAATGCCATCGTCGTCGGCACCCATGTTGCGGTCCAGGTTGCGCAGTCCCAGTTGCGCGCCCAGGGTGGCGGGAATCCGCTTGTCGGGATCGGTGCCGGTGTTGCTCCGGTAGATGACCATGTTGGTTTTTGCGCAACGCAACAGGAGGGCTTCCCGCTCGGCCTCGCTCAGATTGCACGGGTCGTCAATGTCCACCACCAGTTCGCCGGCGTCCCGTGGATAGTCTTTCAGCTTGTGTGCTTTCCACGTTTCGTACGCGGCCTGATTGTCCGGGTCGAAAGGATTATCCGGGTAAACGGGTTTTTCTACGGGCATGCGGCCTCCGGGGTATTGCAGGCATCCATGCCGGGCGCCCCGTACCAGTAGCCGTTGCAGGGGTCGCCCGGCGAAACGGTCTCCAATATGCGCAGCGCCGCAGCGACGGAACAGCTGCCGTGCAGGCGTTCATGGAAGGTGTGGATAA
>DRQL01000104.1 GCA_011371465.1 Gammaproteobacteria bacterium
GCCACTTCCACAACAGGCGTATCACGTCCTCGGTTCGGTAGCGCGGGAATACGAACGCAATCATCATCGGAATGGCGACCACCGCGTAAATCTTCGGCAGGAAAGTCAACCAGTTCTCTCCGCCACCGAGAAACAGCGTGGTATAGAGCACGCCGACCGTGTACAACTGGAAACACTGCATGACAAACAGGCCACCCATGAACTTGCCACTCATCTCGACCATCGGTCCGGTGGCGATTTCCGCCGGGGCGATATAGATCTCGAAAGGCTGCTTGCCCATGATGCCCTGCAGGCTGAGCAGGGCGGCCAGCGCCAGCAGGGGCATCTGCACAATACCCCAGCCACCGGGGCCCTGCTGTTGCTGGATGGCAATGATGTCCGCCAGGTTCGTGGTGCCATATACGTAGGCCGCCCCGAAAATCACCAGGATAAAGGGGATATCGTAGGCCAGCATGGCCGTCAGGGCGCGCGATATGCCGATGGAACCGTTGGGATTGGCGCACTGGCCTACACCCAGCGCCAGCCCCAGCGACGGGATCATCATGACATAGGCCAGCGTCACCACCCCGCCCTTGTCGGCCAGACCGCTCATGCCGGGCACCGGTAACAGCGTTTCCGCCGCCACGTATCCCCCCACCGCCATGATGATGCCGATTTCGTGAATCAGGCCGTGCGAGATCTGGGTGTGTTTGCCATACAGCTTAATGATGTCGTAGATGGGCTGGAAAAAGGGAGGCCCCACACGCCGCTGAATCCGCGCGCCGATCCTGCGGTACATCAGCACCATGCCCAGGCCGACCACGAAAGCCACCAGCGGCATGAGGAACAGCTCGATGATCAGCTCAACAGGACTCATTACAAACAACACCTGAATGATTCAAATATATCCATGTAGGAGCGATCACCTGACCGCGATAGCCCGACAGCAACATCGCGCCGAAGAACGGCGCTCCTGCGGGTTGGCATATACGCATCTGCGCACTCATTTTGTGGCGACCCACGTCAACGCTGACACGACGGCCACCAGCAGGTAAAACGATGGATGCACCACACGGTAAAGCCCCTGCATCGCCTGTGCCAGGGTATCCACGGTCGATACAACACCGCGTTCCAGCCAGCGGAAACTTTTTCGGTACCAGGGGCCGATCAGGTGCATCAGTCCAGGGTAAAAATTATCACTGTACTGGTACCGGGTTTCAGCCGTCAGGAAATGTCCGCCGGCGTAGTTGTCCAGCTGGTGCACACGTTTGCTGCGCCCGCCCGCGAAAAACACCAGCGTGCCGATACCGAAACCGGCCAGCAGCACCGAGACCACCCAGATCATATCCAGTCCGCCCTTGTGCGATGGAACACCGCCCAGGTTATGCGCCAGCACCGGCAGTCCTACGGCTGCCTGCGCCGACGCCACCCAGTCCAGCACCAGGCCGGGGAAATAGCCGGTTACGAAGACGATCGTCGACAGGATCATCATCGGCCAGACCATGCTGGAGGGTGCCTCCTCGACCTCGACGTGTTCCAGCCGCAGCTGGCCGAGGAAGGTGTTGTGGATCAGCTTGTAGACACTGAGGATGGTACCCAGCGTGCCGACCACCGAGCCAAGGAACAACAACGGGCTGCCATCGATGATCAGCGCGCGGTAGAGCAGCCACTTGGAGACAAAACCGTTCATCGGCGGCAGGCCGGCCAGACCGATAATGCCGATCAGCATGGCGACAAAGGACAGCGGCATGCGTGTCACCAGCCCGCCCAGCTTGTTGAGATCTGAAGTGCCGGTGCGGTGAATGACGGCAGTGACCGCCATGAACAACACCGCCTGGTAGGTCGCATGGTTGAACACGTGCATCAGGCCACCGGCCGAACCCAGGTCATCGGCGATCAGCACGCCCAGCAGCATGTAACCGCCCTGCCCGATCCCGTGCCAGGCCAGCAGGCGGCGGGCGTCGTGCTGGCGCAATGCCGTGAAGGTGGCAAAAATCAGGGTCAGCACTGCCACCCAGGACAGCAGGTCACGCGCACTGAAGAACGGGAATACCAGTTGCAGATCTGCCAGCCGTGCCACGCTGATCAGCTGCACCAGCACCACCACCAGCGCAAACAGCCCCATGCGCGAGGAAATCGCACCGAGAAATGCGGCGCCGGGACCCGGGGTTTCCGCGTAGGCCTTGGCCTGCCAGAGGTGGAAGGGAATCAGCGCCATCTTTACACCGAAACCCGCGGCAAACAGGACAACGATCATCCACAGGCTGCCGTCGCTCATGGCGGGCACTGCCTCCCTGAAGGCCTGGAACTCGAAACTGCCGCTCTGCGTATTCACCATCACCAGCGCCATCAGCACAGCCATGGCACCGGCAAAGGCATAGGTGACGTAGCGCATGGCATAACGGGTCGCGGTGGCGCTGCCCAGCGCCATGATCAGAAAACTCGCCCAGCTGACCAGCTCCCAGCCGATAAACAGGCTGAGCAGATCACCGCTGGCCAGCAGCACCAGCATACTGAACACATTCAGCGCCAGTGCAACGTGGAACAGCCGCAGGCTGCCACCGGCTGCACGGTAGCGCTGGCCCCATTCGCCGCTGGCAAACCAGCTGGCCAGGAACGCCGCGCCGATGGTAATCAGCGCAAAAAACCACGACAGCCCGTTGAAACGCCAGTGCAGGTCGTGCCCCAGCACCCTGAACGTTACCGAAGAAGCAATACTCTGCACGTCGCCATAACCCAGGCCGGCCATCATCAGCAGCAGCACGCCCTGGGCCGCGTAGAGAATGGTGGCGTTCCAGCCGGTGACCTGGCGATTGCCGATCATCCACACGGCAACCACGGTCAGTGCAGACAAGGCCAACAGCTGGTCCAGTGGGGTCATGGCAGCACCTCCGGGTTGACCGTCTGCACATAGCGGTTCTTGCTGGCGGCCTGGCTGGCTATGCCTTCGATCTCATCGGCCAGGGGCATGATCAGAACAGCACCGGCCAGCAGTCCGGCACCCAGCAGGGAAGCCGTCGCCAGGTCACGGGTCCGGTGTGCCGCCGGTGATGACTGTTCGTCGCTGCGGTGGTAGAAGCTGCTGGCAACGCGGAACAGGTAGTTGGCTTCCAGCGCGGCACCACCCATGATGACCCACGCGCCTGCCATATAAAGCGTGTTTTCCTGTGCCATGAGGTTGACCATGACCAGCAGCTTGGCCCAGAAACCGGGCAAGGGGGGCACACCGATCAGTGACAGTGCCAGCAATACAAACAGCGCTGCACCCAGGGGCGAAGTGCGGGCGGCACCGGCCAGCCTGTGCAGCGAACCCTGCCAGCGCTCGGCCAGCAGGAACATGGCCGGTTTGACGACCAGGTGATGCAGGGCCACGGCCAGCCCGGCAAACACGCCCGCCTCACCCGGGATAGAAAAGGCGATGAACATGATACCCAGCTGACCAATGGAGGAGTACGCGATCATGCGATTGAAATCGCGCGCGCGCCAGGCCGCCAGTTCACCCGTAACCACACCGAGCATCCCCAGTACCAGCATCACGGTCAGGGCCTCGGGCTGGTTAAACACCAGCACCAGCAGGCGCACGATGATCAACAGCGCCAGTTTGGACACCACGCCGGCCAGCAGACCGGAAACCCGCGTCGGTGCCGTGGCATATACTTCCGGCACCCAGGTATTGACCGGGAACAGTTCCGCCTTGACGCCGAAGCCGATCAGCATCAGGACAAACGCCGACAGCCCCTGCAGGTTGTTCAGGTGGGTCGGTGCCAGCCGGGACAGCTGCGCCAGGTTCAGGGTGCCGGTTGCCTGGTAGACCAGTGCAATGCCGGTCAGGGCCAGTGCCGCACCAAAACTGCTGACGATGAGGTAACGCAGCGTAGCGGCAAAGCTGCCGGCGCTGGAACGCGCGGCAATCAGGCCATAGGAGACCACCGCTACCAGTTCATAGAACACGTAGATGTTGAACAGGTCGCCGGACAGGGCCAGCCCGCTGCCCGAGGCCGCCAGAATCAGTGCCAGGGTGGACTGGCGCAGCCACTCTTCGCCCCTGCTCGGCCACAGCAGCAAGGTACCGATACTGGTGGCCAGCGCAAACAGCAGCGCCATTCTGTCGGCATACAGGCTAATACCCAATGGTGGCCGGAAACCACCGAGTTCAACCGCGACCGCACTGTCACCAAGCTGCGGCCAGAGCGAAATACCGATTGCGCTGGTAAGCAGCAACACCAGCGGGCCAACCCAGCGAGCCGCCAGGGTCGAGACGCGGTTCACCACCGGCAACAGGAACGCCGTGATCAGCGGCAGGGCGACCAGTAACGCCAGCTGGTTCATGCCCCGCCCTCCTGTCGCGCCGTTTGCACCGCGGCCGGCGCGTGGCTGCTGGAAGGCAGGTCGATGCCGGCTTCACCGGCGATATCCTGCTCCATGCGCCGACGCACTTCGTGCATATCGAGCGTACCGTAGGCACGCTGCACACGCAGCGCCAGGCTCAGCGCCAGTGCCAGGATGCCTACACCGATCACAATGGCCGTAAGCACCAGTGCCTGCGGCACCGGGTCGGCCATCCGGTCGGGAACCCGGCCGGCAACGATAATGGGCGCCGCGGCGCCTTCGTGCCAGGTGGCCAGCAGCAGTAACAGGTTGGCCCCGGCTTCCAGCAACGCCACACCGAAAATGATGCGCACCAGGTGGCTGGACAGCACAATACCGGCAATGCCGATGAGTATCAGGCCAAACGCACCACTGTAAAGAACAAGGCCGGTATCCAGCATCAGTCGACGGCCTCCGATTCCGACAGGTGCGTCAGCAGGCCCGCGAGTTCCGAACCAACCTTGAGCCCCACGGCCAGGTACAGCAATGGCAGGCTGCCGGCAGACAGCAAGGCACCCAGCTCGCCCCGGTCCATCAGCGGGGTCAGGAACGCTTCACCACCGAACATCGCCAGCAGACCAATAAAGATAAAACTCGCCCCGGCCAGGCCCTCGATGGTACTGACGGCGGCATGACTCATGCGGGTGCCTGGTCTTGCCAGTATGGGGATAAAAAATGCCGAAGCCAGGATCACACCGCCCTGGAACCCGCCACCCGGCGTCAGGTGGCCGTGCAGGATGATATAAAGACCCACGATGACCAGCAGCGGGAACAGCAGGTCAGCGCCGGCCTGCAGGATGAAACCGGCATCGGGATCCCGTTTCGCAGTCGGCGAACGCTTGCCCAGCACCAGTCCACCGGCCGTCGCCGCCGTAAACAGGATAGTGAGTTCCAGCAGGGTATCGAAGCCGCGATAGCCCAGCACCACGGCGGTGACAAAGTTGGCGGCACCCACCTGTTCCGCGGCAGCCGAATTGATCGCCTGACCGACGATCGGCGCCGCCGTGCCAAATTCCATGCCCCTGAAAATGGCCGCAATCAGCAAGCCCAGGCCCAGCAGAAACAGTGCGGAACTCAAACGCTGCATCGCTACTGCCCTCGCCTGCGCCACAGGCCCAGGCGGCGCAGCGCCAGGGCAAACAACAGGCTGCTCAATCCGGCACCGATGGCGGCTTCGGTCATGGCCACATCGGGCGCACGCAGGATAACGAACAGTACCGACAACCCCAGCGATACTACCGACAGGGCCGCCAGTGCCGCGAGAAAATCGTTCAGTAACAACACTGCCACCGCGCTGGTGAGCATCACGACCACAATGACCAGCACCAGCCACTGCATCAGGATTCCACCTTGCGGTTACCGCCGTGCACGGGTTCGATACCCGACTTCAGCGCTGCGCGGGCGATGGTGGACGACCCGACCGGGTTGGTGAACAACACAAACCCGGCGATCACCAGCAGCTTGGCCCACCAGTCGGGATGGTGAAAACCGATACCCAGCAACACCGCGAGGGTGCCCAGCGTCGCCGCCTTGGTACCGGCCTGCAGGCGGTTATACAGGTCCGGCATGCGTATCAGGCCCAGGCTGCCCAGCGCCATAAAAGCACCACCGATCAGCAGGAAAATATCACCCAGCAGGTTCATTCACGGTTCCCCTCGATGGCACGCGCCACGGCGACCGTACCGACGAACGCCAGCGTGCCGTAGACCAGTGCGATGTCCAGGTAGATCGGGTTATCAAACATACTCGCCAGCGCAACCAGCCCGGCCGTGGTAATGACTGAAAGCGTATCGGCGGCCACCACCCGGTCCGGCGTGGTCGGACCCAGCAACAGGCGCAGCGTACTCAGCAGGATAGCGATGGCCACCAGCCCGATAGCGACCCATTGCAATACCGTCAGCGTCATAACAGGAACCTGCCAATATGGCGCTCGAACGAAGCGGCTATTTTGTCAGTTGCCTGCTGCATATCGGTGCCCGGGGGACAGTAGACCCAGTGCACCAGCAAGGTATCGTCGAGCACATCCACGGTGAGCGTGCCGGGTGTCAGGGTAATGGAATTGGCCAGCAACAGCCTGCCCAGCGGTGATTTCAGTGTGGTTTTCACTTCCACCAGCGCCGGTCGGATCGGCAGCGAGGGGGCAATGACGCGCAGCGCCAGGTCGAGATTGGCGCGCACCAGTGCCACCATGAAATATCCCAGGTAACCCGCTATATACAACGGAACCAGCGGGCTGAAACGCAAACCGGTGAGGATACCAAAACGTGAACCGAACAGCAGGGTAACCAGCGCAGACACCACCACGCCAGCCAGCAACTCCTGCACGGCAAGGTTGCCGACCAGCAGCACCCACAGCAGCAGGCATACGCCGAAAACCAGCACATAGTGCCGCAGGGAGATGGCCGGGGTAACCAGGGTATTATCCATTCGATTCCTTATTCGTGGTCTGTTGCACCCGGAACCTGGACGTTAGTCAGGTCCACCGGCACGACCATGTACCCGGTGACAGTCTTTATACAACATTTTTACCGCCGCAGTAACCACTTTCGCGGCGTCGGCTCAAACGAGCTTTTATTATTGTAATCTTAAACGAACCCGTCGTTCATTGACGCAGGTCACCTGCAGTATGCCGATATTCCCGTGCATTCCGTGGCGAATAATGAATGTCATGGTAACCGGCGCCCGACCTGATTCACTATCACTGCTTGTGATCCTGAAGTAGCGCCAGCCGCTTGCGCATCAGCGCATAATACATAATCGGCACAACCACCAGCGTCAAAATCGTGGAAACCAGCAGACCGAAGATCAGCGCGATGGCCAGACCGCGGAATATCGGGTCGCCCAGGATGAACAGGGCGCCGAGCACCGCGGCCAGCCCGGTCAGGATGATCGGCTTGGCCCGTATGGCACCGGCCCGCACCACGGCATCCTCGAAGGACACGCCCTTTGCCAGTTCCTCGTTGATGAAATCGACCAGCAGGATGGAATTGCGCACAATGATGCCGGCCAGCGCAATCATGCCGATCATGGAAGTCGCGGTAAATTTCGCCCCCAGCAGCGCGTGACCCGGCATGACCCCGATGATGGTCAGCGGGATCGGCGCCATGATCACCAGCGGCACCAGGTAGGAGCGGAACTGCGCGACCACCAGCAGGTAGATCAGGATCAGTCCCACCGAGTAGGCAATCCCCATATCGCGAAAGGTTTCATAGGTGATCTGCCATTCCCCGTCCCACTTGAGGCTGTAGCGGTAGGGGTTGTCCGGCTGCCGGATAAAATGCTGCGGAACCGGGTTACCGTAATCGGTCACCAGCTCCTGCAACGACCGGTGCAGGACTGCCATACCGTATAGCGGACTGTCCAGTTCGCCCGCCATATCGCCGGTCACGAACACTACCGGCAGCAGGTCCTTGTGGTAGATGGAACGCTCGATGACCGAACGCTGTACACTGACCAGTTCCGACAGGGGCACCAGCTGGCCCTCGGTGCTGCGTACTTTCAGGGCAAGCACCCGCTCGATGTCGGACTTTTCAGCGACCGGCAGCTCCATGCGGATGGCGACCGGGTACTTGGCATTGGGGTCGTGCAGGTAGCTGACGTTCTCACCCTTCAGCGCAGTAGTCATCGCCTCGACCACCTCGGCCTGGTCGACGCCCAGTCGGGCCGCCCGGCTGCGGTCGACGTGCACGATCCAGCGTGGCGCCAGCACCTCGATGCTGGTGTCGACATCCACGATGTCTTCGGTGGACAGGAACACGTCCCTGACCTGTTCAGCGACCCGGATCTGCCCCGCATAATCCAGCCCGTAGATTTCCGCTACCAGTGGTGACAGCACCGGCGGCCCGGGCGGCACCTCGACTACCTTGACGAGCGCATCGAAACGTTTGCCGATCTGCACCAGCGGGTCCCGCACGGCTCGCGCAATGACGTGACTCTTGCGATCGCGCTGGTGCTTGTCGACCAGGTTGACCTGTATATCGCCCACGTTGGCCCCGGTACGCAGGTAGTACTGGCGCACCAGGCCGTTGAAATTGATAGGTGCCGCCGTACCGGCATAAACCTGGTAATCGGTGACTTCCGGCACCTCCGCCAGGTACGCAGCCAGTTCGGTGAGCACCCGGTTGGTCTGTTCCAGTGAACTGCCCTCGGGCATATCCACGATCACCTGGAATTCAGACTTGTCGTCAAAGGGCAGCATTTTGAGAATCACCAGCTTCACCCCGGCCAGGCCCA
>DRQL01000105.1 GCA_011371465.1 Gammaproteobacteria bacterium
AGGTCCGGCGCCGAGATACTCGTCACGTCTTGTCCGGGGTGCCTCTTCCACCTCTCCAAGTCCATCCGCGGAGAGAGGGTCTTCCACGCCGTCGAGGTCGTAGAGGAGGGCCGCATGCAGCAAATGGTCGACGAAGCACGCGGCAAGGGCGCCCAGGTCGTGATTGTGCTGTCGCACAACGGTATGGACGTCGACCTGAAGATGGCCTCGCGCGTCACCGGTATCGACGCCATCATGGGTGGCCATACCCACGACGCCATCCCGCGCCCGGTGGAAGTCAAGAATGCCGGCGGCATTACCCTGGTGACCAATGCCGGCTCCAACAGCAAGTTCCTCGGCGTACTCGACCTGGACGTCAGGGACGGCAAGGTACGCGATTACCGCTACCACCTGCTGCCGGTGTTCTCCAACCTGCTGGACGCAGACGCCGAAATGGCCGCCTATATCGACAAGGTCCGCGCTCCCTACATGGACAAACTGTCCGAGGAACTGGCGATCACCGACGAACTCCTGTATCGCCGCGGCAACTTCAACGGCACCTTCGACCAGCTGATCTGCGACGCGCTGATCGACGTACAGGGCGCACAGATTTCTTTCTCACCCGGCTTCCGCTGGGGGGTCAGCGTCATGCCGGGCGAAGCCATCACCTATGAGCACCTCATGACCCAGACCGCCATCACCTACCCGACCGTGACCCTTAACAACATGACCGGCACGCGCATCAAGGAAATACTCGAAGACGTGGCGGACAACCTGTTCAACCAAGACCCGTACTACCAGCAGGGTGGCGACATGGTGCGCACCGGCGGCCTGAAATACAGCATCGACCCGACCGCCAGCATGGGTTCCCGCATCAGCGACATGGAAGTGGATGGCAAGCCCATCGAACCCAACGCCGAGTACCCGGTCGCCGGCTGGGCCAGCGTAGCGCAGAAGCTCGACGGGCGCCCGGTGTGGGATGTAGTTGCCGAGTACCTGCGCGACCAGAAGACCATCGGTCATATTGATCTGAACGAGCCGTTGATCAAGGGCGCCAAAGGGAACCCGGGGTACGCGCCTGCCGACAGCCTGTAGCCCGCAGCCAGCCCCCGACGCCAGGAAAAGCCGGATCTTTATGATCCGGCTTTTTTATGCCTTCCGGGCACGGAGGATTCGAACCAGCGACCTGCCAGGTACTCGCGAACCATCTCTGTGTCCGGACTGCAAAATCATTTGGCCCGATTTACGCGGTTGACAGAAATCTTACCGCTTTGTTAGTTTACTGGCTGTAGTCGATTACTCATGGACAGTCGAAGGAATACGGGGATTCTTTCGCGAGTACTGTAGTACGCGAATTCGTCCATTCCTTGCTCTCCTGCCTGCAGGACCGGCGCCTATGTGACCACCTGGCACTTCATGAGTCCGGTTCACCTATCCCGCATTGAAGGGGGCAATGCACGGTGTTCAATGATCCGTCATACCGTCCGGCCCAGGTCCGGAAAGGCATAACGCACGCTGTCCTGCTGCGCAGTCTGCTGTGGCTGCTGATCCTGGTCGCACCGGCGGCCTGGGCACCGACCTTTCCCGGCGGCGACGTCGCCCCGCGCGGCAACCCGGACGGCCAGCTCAATGCCGGTGACCTGGTAGTGCTGGAGCGCATCGCGACCGGCCTGATCAATGCCGATGCCTATGAACAACGGGTGGGCGACGTAGCCCCGCTCGGTGCGCCCGACGGGCGGATCAACGCGGCTGACCTGCTGGTGCTGCAACGCGCCCTGTTCGGGGAAGTGAATCTGCCCGCGGTTTCCCTCACCCCGCCCGCCATCCCGGTGGCCGACCCGCTCAATAGTCCCACGGCCGACAGCCCGATCATGGTCAGCGGCCAGGCGGATGCCGGCAGTACCGTGCGCGTCTACGTCAACGCGGCCCTGGTCACCGGCGGCGTCGCCGGCGCCGACGGCCGCTTCCGCGTAGCGGCTGCACTCAGCGAAGGCACCAACGTCATTCAGCTGTCCGCCATCCGCAACGGCGCCGAAAGCGCCCTGTCCGGCGCGCAGACGGTGATCCTGGACAGCACGCCGCCGGTCATCAACCCGGCGCTGCAGGTCGTGTCACTGGGCGGCGGGCGCATCCGCGTTACCGGCTCTACTGAAGCCGGCAGCAGCCTCCGCATCGACACGGCCGACGGTCGGACACTGACCGGCAGCAGCGATGCCGGCGGCAACTTCTCCCTGGACCTGAACGGGCAGCCCGGTGACGGCCTGAGCGTACGCGCCACCGATGCCGTCGGCAATCCGTCTGCGCCGGTAAGCACCACGGTGGTCGGCGCAACCGCCGGCATGTTCGAAGTCGATGACAGTGGTGCCGCCAACTACACCATCCCGCTGCAGGTGCCGCCCGGCACGGCCGGCATGCAACCCGATCTGTCACTGGTGTTCAACAGCCGCGGCGGCAACGGCCTGCTCGGTGTCGGCTGGTCGCTTGGCGGCCTGTCGACCATCACCCGCTGCCCGCAGACACTGGCCGAAGACCAGGCCGCCGGCGCCGTACGATTCAACAGCGGCGACCGCTTCTGCCTGGACGGCCAGCGACTGATTGCTATCAGCGGCGCCTACGGCGCCAGCGGCACCGAATACCGCACCGAGCGCGAATCCTTTACCCGGGTCATCTCCTTCGGCAGCGCCGGCAGCGGCCCCGCCTGGTTCCGGGTGTGGACCCGGTCCGGGCAGATTCTGCGCTACGGCAACACGCCCGACGCCCGTATCGAAGCCACCGGGCGCAGCGAGGTCATGGTCTGGGCTGTGGACCGCATCGAAGACCGCGTGGGGAACTACCTGTCGGTTGCGTACAGGGAAGACACTGCGAATGGTGTCTACAGACCGGACGTGATCCGCTACACCGGCAATACCGCCGCGGGCCTCGCAACCTCTCAATCGGTCACCTTCAGCTACCAGTCGCGACCCGACAGCACGGTCCGTTATCTCGCCGGCAGCCGCCTGCAACGCACCCGGCGGCTGGCTTCGATCCAGACCTTTGACGGCGCCACGCTGGTCAAACAGTACCGGTTCAGCTACGACACCGGCCTGGTCAGCGGGCGCTCGCGGCTGACCCGCCTGACGGAATGTGATGCCGCCAACCGCTGTTATCCACCCACGGTCTTTGACTGGCAAAACGGCAACCTGAACACCTTTTCCGATGGCGGAACCTGGGCCACCGGGAAATACGCGAGCTTCCGCACCTCCGGCGCCATCCGTATCGGCGACCCCACCGGTGACGGCCGCAGTGACGTGTTGCTGGGACCGGACGCGAACCTGGAATGGCACCTGCTGCGCTCCACCGGCTCCGCCTTCGACGAAGCAACCCCCGGCGGACTGTGGGCGGGCCCGCCGCCCATCAACATCCCCTGCGCCCGGAACCAGGATCACGTACATGCCCTGGACGGCACCGGGAACGGCTTGACGGATATCATTGCCGTACCCGTCGATCTGGCGGGCACGGCCATTCAGCAGACTTCGCATGGAACAAACGCGTGGTATTACGAAATCGGCACCTACCCGGGACTGGGCAACTGCCCGGCCGGTGACCGCTATTTCGAACTCGACGTCGATGCCGACGGGCTGGTGGACCTGGTACGCAATACCCTGCAGGTGCTGAAAAACACCCCCGGCGGACTCGAACAACCCGGCTGGCCGGTCAGCGGCCTGCCACCCACCTGGAACCCCGACCTGGCGTTGCCCCTCGACATGAATGCCGATGGGCGCGGCGACCTGCTGTTCGGCCCGGACAGCAGCGGCAACTGGACCGTTATCGTATCCACCGGCAGCAGCTTTGTCGGTACACCCTGGGGCGGCAACGCCCGCTATGCCAACTGGCCATACGGTCGCCGCCCCATGGATGTCAACGGCGACAGCCTGCCCGACATGGTGATGGGACCGGACCCCTCGGGGAACTGGTTCGTGCTGCTCAACACCGGTACCGGGCTGAATACCGGCACCGGTTTTGTCGATGCCGGTGTGTGGATCAGCGGGCAGTTCGGCAGCTGGGCCAACAATATCGACCTGCTGCAGCAAATCCGGCCGATGGATACCAACGACGATGGCCTGCAGGACCTGTTGCTGGGGCCGGATGCCAGCGGCAACTGGTACGCCCTGCAATCGACCGGCAGCGGTTTCACGCTCAGAGGTATCCTCTCCGGCGTCTACGCCGGCTGGGCCACCGGCAGCAACGTCCAGCAAATCCGCCCCGCCGATCTGAATGGCAATGGCAAAACGGACCTGCTGCTGGGCCCGGACAGCAACGGCGACTGGTTTGCAGTACTGCAACAAAGCGGGACCGCCGTCGATCAGCTGACGGGTATCCACAGCGGTCAGCTGGATACCGCCATCTCCTATGACCGCAGACGCCTGGGCACCTTCCCGATCGGGTTTGGTGAATTCCCCACCCTGCCCCTGAACGGCCCCCTGGACGTCGTCGCCACGGTCAGCACCAGCGACGGCATCGGTGGCAGCTATACCCAGACCTACCAGTACGCGGATGCAAAAATCGGCGTGCAGGGCCGTGGCTTTCTCGGCTTCGCTTCAGTAACGCGCACCGACAGCCGCAACCAGATCGCCACCACCACGCAATACGCCCAGGCCTATCCCTATGCCGGCATGGTCACGGCCATCACCCGTACCGATACCCTGAGCGGCCGAACGTTAAACACCACCACCAGCACCCTGGCCGCCCTGGAACTGGATAACGCCGGCAGCCGGGTCTGCTCCACCAACTGCCAGACCGGCAACGGCAATGGCCGGCGCCACTTTCCCTATGCGGCGAGCACCACCGAAACCGCCTTCAACCCGGACACCGGCGTACTGGAAACCCGGGTGCAGACGAGCACCGTCTATGACACCCTGGGGAACGTCAAGCAACTGACGGTGACAAGCAAAGGCCCGCAACTGGGCGCAAGCTGGGTCACCACCACGGTCAACAGCTACCAGGACGACCCCGCCAACTGGCTGCTGGGCCGTCTGAGCCGCGCACAGGTCACTCACAATGCGCCCGGACAGCTACCCGTCACCCGCGTATCCGCCTTCAAATACGACACCCGCGGCCTGCTGAAACAGGAAGTCATCGAACCGGATCAACCAAACACGCCGCTGACCCTTACCACCGACTACGGCTACGATGCGTTCGGCAACCGCAGCAGTGAAACCGTCACCGGGCTCAAGGGCGCCACCGCCGCGCAGGGTCTGCAGATCCGGACCACCACTACGCAGTACGATGCCAAAGGGCGTTTTCCGCTGAGCACCACCAATGCCCTGGACCAGACCGAAACCTATGTCTACGACGGCCGTTTCGGCGTACGCACGCAACTGACCGGCCCCAACAACCTGATCACCACCTGGCAGTACGACAGCTTCGGCCGGCTGGTAAAAGAAACCCGCGCCGACACCACCGTAACCGACACCCGTTACCGCTGGTGCGGCACCGACTGCCCCAACGGCGGTTACGCCGTAGAGACCCGCACCGACGGCAGCGCACCGCTAACCCGCTACCAGGACGCGCTGGGGCGCGACATCCTGGTACAGTCCCCCGGCCTGGATGGGCGCACCATCAACCGGCGCACGGTCTACGACACCCTGGGCCGGCCGGTGCAGGTCTCGGAGCCCTACTTTACCGGCGACACACCGGCCTGGACCAGCACCACCTACGACCTGCTGGACCGCCCCGTCACCGTCACCAGCCCGCTCGGCGAGATCCGGCGCATGAGCCACAGCATCAGTGGCGATACCCTGGTCACCATCGAGACCCTGGACGGCATCAGCGGCGCCACCGCCGAGGCGCGCAACGCCATCGGCCAGACCGTGAGCGTAACCGACCGCCTCGGCGCAGTGATCAATTATGGCTACGACGCCATTGGCAACCTGACCAACACCGCCTCGGCCGGGAATGCAGTACAACTCGGCTACGACCTGCGCGGCCGCAAGAAAACCATGAGTGACCCCGACATGGGCAACTGGACCTATGCCTATAACGGTTTCGGCGAACTGGTATCACAAACAGACGCCAGGAGTCAGACAGTCACCATGAGCTACGACCCACTGGGCCGCATGACCGCTCGCAACGAAGCGGAAGGCCTCAGCACCTGGACCTACGACACAGCCGCCAACGGCATCGGCAAACTCGCCCGCGAGACCGCCCCCAACGGCTACATCCGCACCCACCACTACGACAGCCTCGGCCGCCCGTCACAAACCGCAACCACCATTGCCGGTACGACCTACACCATGACCACCGCCTACGACGCCTACAGCCGGGTCATCCGCACCACCTACCCGACCGGTTTCGCGGCCGAGAACACCTATAACCTGCGCGGTGACCTGCTGGAAGTCAGGGACGCCGCCAACGACACCGTGTTCTGGAGCGTCCAGGCCGAGAACGCCCGCGCCCAGGCCACCGCCTTCCGCCTCGGCAGCGGCCTGGACACCCTCAGGAGCTTTGATGCCGAAGGCCATCTCGCCCTGGTCACCACCGGCTTCGGTACTTCCACTACGGTCCAGAACCAGCAGTTTATCTACGACACCCACGGTAACCTCGCCCGGCGCGTCGATAACAACCAGACCCCGTTCAGCGGCTCGGGCCAGTCCCTGAACGAGCTGTTCAGCTACGACGCCCTGTTCCGCCTCAAGACCGCCACCCTGCTCGGCGTCGGCGCACGCAGCTACACCTATGACCCCCTGGGCAATCTCAAGAGCAAGACCGGCGTCGGCAGCTACACCTACGGCCAGAACGGCGCCGGTCCCCACGCCGTGACCGACGCCGGCGGGGTGACCTACCACTACGACGCCAACGGCAACCAGACCGACGGCGACGGTCGGACGATCACCTGGACCAGCTTCAACAAGGCCGGGACGATCAGTAAAAATGGCGTGACCTACACCTACGACTACGCCGCCGACCACCACCGCATCCGCCAGACCGGCCCCGGCCACAGCACGGTGTATATCAACCCGCGCCTGGACAGCGGCGCGCACTTCGAGTCCGAACGCCGCGGCCAGCAGGTCGAGGACAAACACTATATCTCCGCCAACGGTGAAGTGGTGGCCCTCCACGTCCAGACCCATCCGGCCGGCCAGCCCGCCAACCTCACCGCCACCACCCGCTACCTGCACAGCGACCACCTGGGCTCCGTCGTGGCGATCACCGACGAGGCCGGCCAGGTGCTGGAGTCGTTCCGTTACAGCCCGTTCGGCGAACGCCTCTACGCCAACGGCAGTACGCCGTCCGGAGTACTCACCTCCACCCTCACCCACCACGGCTTTACCGGGCACGAGATGCTGGATGCGTTCGGGCTGGTGCATGCCAATGCACGGCTGTATGACGCGCGGCTGGGGCGGTTTTTGAGTGCGGATCCGACCATACAGGCGCCAGGCAACCTGCAGAGTTATAACCGCTATACCTACACCTTCAACAACCCGCTGTCGCGCGTCGATCCGGGCGGGCTGAAAAGCTTTCTCAAAAAGGCCGGTAATTTCTTCAATGACCTGGGTGGCAAAATCAAGGATGCCGGCCGCAAGCTGGGCAACTTCCTCAAGGACAACCTGCGCACCCTGGCGGCCATCGGCGTGGCCGCCCTGTGCCAGGCCTGCTCTCCGCTGGTGGCCAGCTCACTCGGCTTTCTGAGTGGACTGGTTGCCAGTGGCGGGGATATCAAGATGGGGCTCATCTCGGCGCTGACCGCGGGCGCCTTCAACATCGTGGGCCACTCGCAGACATTCTTCTTCCAGTCGGCGCGGGGTATACTCGGGCCGAACGCACGGGCGGGGATTGTATTGCACGGGCTGGTGGGCGGTGCGGCATCGAAGCTGTCGGGCGGGAGTTTTCAGGCGGGGTTTGTGGCGGGTGGAGCGGCCAAGGCCACGGCACGGGTGCCGGTGGGCAAGGGACTGGCGGCCAACGTCACGCGCTCGGCCGTTGCCGGCGGGATCGGGGCGCGGCTGGGGGGCGGGAAGTTCCAGAGTGGGGCGTTTACCGGGGCGTTTAGTTATTTGTTTAATGACGCTGCAAGAATTGGACGTCAATTGCTAACAGATATGGCATCTGTATTAAGGCAGCAAGTTATTAGCATTAGAGGGGAAGTTAGAAACCCGGAAGATCTTGCAACATTGTTTGACATAGATGCAAGTGATGCAAATCTTAAATTTCTTGGTTTCCAACGCAGTTTACAGGTGATTGGAATAAATGCACTTACAGCCGAGATTCCCGGACGCGCCATTCAAGTTAACATCAAAGTTCTGGATCAGTTATTCACGCATGGTCTTAGCCGCACAATTGATATTTTAACTGGCCAAAGCCCTCCATCCACCGATTTTCCTTCTATACCAACTGATACCAGTGGTGTCGGTATCACATGCAATCC
>DRQL01000106.1 GCA_011371465.1 Gammaproteobacteria bacterium
ATGACCCAGTGGTGGTACGGTCATAACGCGGTAGGCTTTTTCCTGACCGCGGCCTTCCTGGGCATGATGTATTATTTTGTGCCCAAGCAGGCGGGACGCCCGGTGTATTCCTACCGCCTGTCGATCGTGCACTTCTGGGCGCTGGCCTTCCTGTACATGTGGGTGGGCGCCCACCACCTGCACTGGACCGCGCTGCCGGACTGGACCTCGACACTGGCAGCCACCTTTTCCATCATGCTGCTGTTGCCTTCCTGGGGCGGCATGATCAACGGCATCATGACCCTGTCGGGCGCCTGGGAAAAACTGCGCACCGACCCCATCATGCTGTTCCTCATCACCTCGCTGTCGTTCTACGGCATGTCGACCTTCGAAGGGCCGCTGATGTCGCTGAAGAGCGTGAACGCGCTGTCGCACTACACCGACTGGACCGTCGGCCACGTGCATTCCGGCGCGCTGGGCTGGGTGGCGATGGTGACCTTCGGTTCCTTCTACCACATGGTGCCGCGCCTGTATGACACGCGCATGTACAGCACCCGCCTGATCTACCTGCACTTCTGGCTGGCGACCATCGGTATCGTGCTGTACATCACCTCCATGTGGGTGGCCGGCATCGTGCAGGGCCTGATGCTGCGCAGCTTCGATGACTACGGCAACCTGTCCTACACCTTTGTCGAATCGGTCGCTTTCCTGCACAAGCCGTACGTCTGGCGTGCGCTGGGCGGTCTGTTCTTTGTGTCCGGCGTCGCCGTGATGGCCTTCAACATGTATATGACGATCCGCAGATCGCGCAGCGAAGCCGCGGAACTCGAAGCCAGGATTGCCGCCAAAATGGCGCGTGCCTGAGTGGCTTTGCGGACGGAGAAAGTACAGTGATCAAACACGAAAGTATCGAAACCAACGCCGCGCTGCTGGTGATCCTGACCCTGATCGTGGTCAGCATCGGCGGCCTGGTGGAAATTGTTCCCCTGTTTTACATCGACGATACGGTGGAGGACGTGGAAGGCGTGCGTCCCTACACGGCGCTGGAGCTGCGCGGGCGTGATATCTACCAGCGGGAAGGCTGTTACCTGTGCCATTCCCAGATGATCCGCCCGTTCCGCGACGAACTGCTGCGCTACGGCCACTACTCGCTGGCCGCGGAATCGCAGTACGACCATCCCTTCCAGTGGGGCTCCAAGCGTACCGGCCCGGACCTGGCGCGGGTGGGCGGCAAGTACTCCAACGAGTGGCACGTCGCGCATTTGCGCAACCCGCGCAGTGTGGTGCCGCAGTCCATCATGCCGAATTATCCCTGGTTGCTGCAGACCGACCTGGATTACTCGGATGTGCAGGACCGCATGCGCGCGCTGAAGGCAACCGGCGTTCCCTACTCGGAGACCCAGGAAGAGTACGATGCCAACGTCGTCGAGTTCGGCGTAGCGGCCGCCGACCAGCTGGACATCCTGCATGCCGAGGAAAACCTGATGCAGCAGGCGCTGACGGAGAACTACGACGGCCAGCGCGCACGCGTCACCGAAATGGACGCGCTGGTGGCCTACCTGCAGGTGCTCGGCACCATGGTGGACTTCAGCAAGTATGACGAAGGGTACTTTGCAGACTTCCGTTGACCGGAGCTGCTGAAGAATCACAGCCATGAGCGACTGGTTTCTCTGGTTTACCCGTTTCGAGAACAGCAAGGTCGTAGCGCTGTTACTGTTTTTTACCACGTTCTGCGCGATCCTGGTGTACCTGTACACGGGCAGGAAGCGCGCCGAGCGGCTGGAGTCCTACAAGTACATACCCTTGCAGGACGATGAACCGGATCTGAACGCCGAGCGCGGCGGGGAAAAGGAAAATGAGTCAGACAAAATCTAGCAAACCGTCCGCCGTACAGACCACGGGGCACGCCTGGGACGGTGACATCCAGGAGTTCAACAACCCGCTGCCGAGCTGGTGGCTGTGGGCGTTCTATGCCACGGTGGTTTTCGCGGTCGTGTACTGGGTGTTCTACCCGGCCTGGCCGATTGCCAGCAGCTATACCAAGGGTGTCATGAACGACATCACCTTCTTGGACAGCAACGGCAACCGCAAGACCACGCACTGGAACACGCGCTCCGCGCTGCTCCGGGACCTGCAGGAAGGCAAGACCGCGGTGCTCAGCCGGGACTACCTGGACAAGGTGGCGGCCGCGAGCTACATGGAGATTCTCGGTGACCCGGAAATGATGGCCTTTACGCGTTCCATGGCCAAGGGTATTTTCGGCGACAACTGCGCGCCCTGTCACGGCTCCGGTGGCGCCGGCGTCATCGGCCTGTTCCCCAACCTGGCGGACGACGACTGGCTGTGGGGCGGTTCGGTCGAGGATATCCAGGCGACGCTGGAAAACGGGCACCTGGGCTTTATGCCGGCCTTCGGCGAGGTGTTCGACGACGCGCAGCTGGATGACATCGCGAGCTATGTGCTGAGCCTGTCCGGCCATGCCGTGGACGCCGCCGCCAGTGAACGCGGCAAGGCGATCTTCCAGACCAACGAAGGCGGCTGCTACTACTGCCACACGCACGAAGCCACCGGGCTGAAATCGCAGGGCGCGGCCAACCTCACCGACCAGATCTGGACCATTGCTGACGTCAACGGCGCCGCGGACCTGGAAGGCAAAAAAGAACGCGTAAAACAGGTGATCGCCAACGGCGTGCAGCGCCGCATGCCGGCCTGGTCGGATCGCCTCAGCGCGGCGCAGATCAAGCTGCTCACCGTCTATGTGCATGAACTGGGGGGCGGCCAGTAGGCTGCACCCCGGGTACTTCGCCGCAGTCCGCCGCGTGTAAGGATAACCATGGCTGACACCGGCAACGACGCGCTGTACCAGGCGCGCATCAAGATCTACCCGCGCTCGGTCAAGGGGCGCTTCCGCAACTTCAAATGGGCCGTACTGGGTCTCGCCTACGGCGTGTATTTCCTGCTGCCCTGGCTGCGCTGGGAACGCAACACCGGGCCTGACCAGGCCGTGCTGTTCGATATCGCGGCGCGCAAGTTCTACCTGTTCGACCTGGTGGCCCACGCGCAGGACCTGCTGTGGCTGGTCGGTGTCTTGCTGATCGCGGCCCTGCTGCTGTTTTTTGTGACCGGCATTGCCGGGCGCGTGTTCTGCGGTTATTTCTGTTTCCAGACCCTGTGGACCGACCTGTACCTGCTGATCGAGCGCCTGGTGCAGGGCGACCGGGTGGCCCGCATCCGCCTGGACAAGTCGCCCTGGAACGCCAACAAGCTGCTGCGCAAGGCGGGCACGCACCTGCTGTGGCTGGCGGTCGCCTTCTGGACCGGACTGACCTTTACCCTGTACTGGGACAATGCCCCCGACCTGGTGGTGAAATGGTTCACCGGGTCCGCGCCCTTTGCCGCCTATGCGACCACCCTGTTCCTGACGGCAACGACCTATGTCATGGCGGGGCTGGCGCGTGAACAGGTCTGTACCTACATGTGTCCCTACGCGCGTTTCCAGTCGGCCATGTTCGACGAGGACACGCGCATCGTCGCCTACGATACGTCGCGGGGTGAAGGCCGCCAGGGGCGGCACAAGATCACGCGCGAACTCAAAAGCCGCGAACAGCGCCGCGAGCAGGGCGTCGGCGACTGTATCGATTGCGGCTTCTGCGTGCAGGTGTGCCCGACGGGTATCGACATCCGCAACGGGCTGCAGGTGCAGTGCATCAGTTGCGCCCTGTGCATCGACGCCTGCGACACCATCATGGACTCGCTGGGCTGGGAGCGCGGCCTGATCCGCTATACCTCCGAGGCGCAGGCCGAGGGCAAAAAGAGTTCGCTGCTAAAACCCAAGACCATCGGCTACGGGCTGGCCCTGTTGCTGGCCATCTCCGCGCTGGTCTGGAGTGTCAGCAGCCAGGCGCCGCTGGACGTGGCGGTGGTGCAGGTCCGGCAGCCGCTGTTCGTGCGCCTGTCCGACGGGCATATACAGAACAGTTACGAACTGCACCTCGAAAACAAGACGGACCAGCCCATCGACCTGGCGATCATGATGCACGGGCTGGCCGGTGCGCGACTGGATGCCGGCAAGTTCTCGGCGCTGACCCTGGCACCGCAGCACAGCCTGCGGGTGCTGGTGCGGGTGCGCTGGCGTTCGAACCACAACGAGCAGGGCTCGCGCAGTTTCTTCCTGGATGTCATTCCACAGAAGCGACAGGACCTGGGCATGATCAGCGCACCCGCGACCTTCTACCTGCCGGGCAGCGCGCGCTGATGTTGCAGTCGCTGTTTGATCTGCCACTGTTTGCCATCGCCGAGGTGCTGGTGTTCCTGCTGTTGTACCGGCTGACACCGATGAACGGCAAACAGGCCGCAACGGTGATGGCCCTGCTGTCCAGCGCGGCGGTTGTCGTCTACAGCCTGTGGCACTGGCCGGGCGCGGACGTGCTGGCCATGTATGTCGCCGTGCTGCTGGTGACGGCCTACCTGCTGGGTATCGTCACTCACGCGCGGGAACACCGGCAGGCTTCCGGGCGCTGGTTTCACTGGGGACCGGCGGCCATTGTTATCTTTTTCGTCCTGCTGCTGGCAGTGGACGGTGTGCTGGTGACGATTTCCAGCCAGGGCCTGCCGGGACCGATTGCGGATTTCCTGTTGCCCGAGTCGGCACAGCACCAGCAGGTGCGCTCGGCTTTCCCCGGCACCGTGGCGCGCGACTACCAGAAGAAAGAAAGCCTGTACAACGAATACCTGGAGCAGGTGAAGCGCCAGGAACAGCGCGGCTGGCAGGTCCACAAGGGCTGGCTGGTCGACCCGGTGGCCGGTCGGCAGGCCGCCTTCCAGGTGCAGGTAGCGCAGGCGGATGGCACACCGCTGGCGTCCGCCGAGGTCAGCGGTGTTTTCCAGCGGCCCTCTGACAGCCGCATGGACCAGCCTTTTACCATGCAGGAAATTGAACCCGGCCTGTACCGTGTCATACTGGCCCTGCCGGAACCGGGTGCGTGGAACCTGGTGCTCAGCGTAAAACGCGGCACACAGCTGCACGAGCTGCATGCCGGTACGTCGGTTGCAGACGCTCCCCGGGCCAGCGACTAGACGGGTTCCGGACACCGTCATCCCGGCGCAGGCCGGGATCCAGCGTTTGCAGGCCAGTGGATTCCGGCCTGCGCCGGAATGACGGAGAAAACCCCCCGATATTTGCGCGAATGGCAGAGAAGCCCCGACTTGAGCGATAACGATCAACAACAGGACTGCTTCCACTGCGGCTTGCCGGTGCCCGACAGCGCGGACTACCCGGTCGAGATCCTGGGCGAGCAACAGCCCATGTGCTGCCGTGGTTGCCAGGCCGTCGCCAAAGCCATTGTCGATGGCGGGCTGACCGATTTCTACCGCTACCGCACCGAGAAATCTCCCCGCGCGCAGGAACTCGTTCCCGAAGTGCTCAACGAACTGGAGCTGTACGACCGCGACGACCTGCAGAAAAGTTTTGTGCGCCGCCAGCCCGGCGAGGAACGCGAAGCGTCACTGATCCTCGAAGGTATCGTATGCGCCGCCTGCGTCTGGCTCAACGAACGGCACGTGAAGTCCCTGCCCGGCGTGCTGGACTTTGCCGTCAACTACTCGACCCACCGCGCGCGGGTACGCTGGGACAACCAGCGCATTCATCTCAGCGCCATCCTCGAAGCCATCAGCGCCATCGGCTACCACGCGCATCCCTTCGATCCCGGCCGTCAGGAACAGCTCTACAAGCAGGAAAAAAAGCAGGCCCTGCGCCGCCTGGCCGTCGCCGGCCTGGGCATGATGCAGGTGATGATGCTGGCAGTGGCCCTGTACGCCGGCGCGGATGAAGGCATGAGCGATACGCTGCGCACCTTCCTGCGCTGGGTCAGCCTGCTGATCACCACACCGGTCGTGCTGTACTCGGCACGCCCCTTCTTTACCAGCGCCTGGCGGGACATCAAACGCCGCCGGCCCGGCATGGACGTGCCGGTGGCACTGGCCATCGGCGCCGCCTTCCTCGCCAGCGCCTGGGCAACGCTGCGCGGCACGGGTGAAATCTACTTCGACTCGGTGACCATGTTCACCTTCTTCCTGCTGGCCGGGCGCTTTCTGGAGATGGGCGCCCGCCACCGCGCCGGGCAGGCCGCCGAAGAACTGGTCAAACTGCTGCCCGCCACCGCCGTACGTCTTACCGGTAACGGCGAAGAGCGGGTCCCGGTCAGCGACCTGGCCGTTGGTGACCGGGTACTGGTCCGACCGGGTGAAAGCGTCCCTGCCGATGGTCGCGTCGTGGAAGGGCGCAGTTCGGTGGACGAGTCGCTGCTGACCGGCGAAAGCCTGCCGCAACTGCGCAAGCCCGGCGACCTGCTGGTGGGCGGCACGGTCAACAACGAAAGCCCGCTGGTCATGCAGATCGAACAGGTCGGCGAGGAAACCGTACTGTCCGCCATTGTGCGCCTGCTGGACCGCGCCCAGACGGAAAAGCCCCGCGTGGCGCGCACCGCGGACCGGGTGGCCGGCTGGTTCGTGGGCGCCCTGTTGCTGCTGGCCGGCGCGGTCGCGGGCTGGTGGTGGCTGCACGACCCGGCGCATGCCTTCGCGGTGACCCTGTCGGTGCTGGTGGTGACCTGCCCCTGCGCCCTGTCGCTGGCGACCCCGGCCGCCGTCACCGCGGCCACCGGTGCGCTGACACGCCTGGGCGTGCTGACCACCCGTGGCCACGCCCTGGAAACACTGGCCCGCGCCACGCACGTGATCTTCGACAAGACCGGCACCCTGACCGAAGGCCGGCTGCGACTGGAGCAGGTCGAGCTGCCGGGGCCCCTCAGCCGCGCAGACTGCCTGCAGCTCGCCGCCGCGCTGGAACAGCGCTCTGAACACCCCATCGCTCGGGCGATCTGCCGGGAAAGCGAGGCCGTCCCGGCCGCCGGGGAGGTCAGCGCACAGGCGGGCCAGGGCATCGAAGGCCGGGTAGACGGACAGCGCTACCGGATCGGCACCGCGGAATTCGTGCAGGAACTGCAGGGCAGCGACGCCCCCGCCGGGGCGGACAACGCCGGCGGGCAGGCCGGCGTATGGCTGGGTAATGAACAGGGGCTGCTGGCGCACTTCACCTTTACCGACCGGCTGCGTGACCATGCGGCACAAACCGTGCAGCGACTCGGCAAGCTGGGCCTGCAGGTGGAACTGCTCAGCGGCGACCAGCAGGACACGGTGCAGTCCGTGGCAGACACCCTGGGCATCGAGCACTACCAGTCACGCTGCCGCCCCGAAGACAAGCTCGCCCGCATCCGCACCCTGCAGCAACAGGGCGCCGTGGTGGCCATGGTCGGCGACGGTGTCAACGACGCGCCGGTACTGGCCGGCGCCCAGGTCTCGCTGGCCATGGGCAGCGGCACCCAGCTGGCACACGCCAGCGCCGACATGGTGCTGCTGTCCGAGCAGCTCCCGCACCTGGTCACCGCCATCCGCACCAGCCGCAAAACCCTGGCGGTTATCCGCCAGAACCTGGCCTGGGCACTGGTTTATAATGTAATAGCCCTGCCGATGGCCGCCGCCGGCTGGATCGCACCCTGGATGGCGGCCATCGGCATGTCCACCAGCTCACTGGTCGTCGTCATCAACGCCCTGCGCCTGCGCAGGCTGCCACCGGATTGATATGGATATACTTTTTCTGCTCATCCCCATCAGCCTGATCATCATGGGCGTGGCCATCTGGGTCTTCCTGTGGGCCATCCGCAGTGGCCAGTTCGAGGACCTGGAAGGCCCCGCCCACCGCATCCTGATGGACGACGACGACCCGCTCATCCCGCGCCGGCCGGAATTGAAGGAAGACGACGAGTAAGATAAGATATTGCTAATATTCTGGCGGCCCACAGACCGGCGCCGTCGCCGTATCGAGGACGTGCAATGTTCAGTTTTCAGGGTTTCCCGATCACCATCGTGGTCGTGCTGGTGGTCGTGGCCTGGGCCAGTTTCCTGTCGATTGTGTTTTCCGGCTGAGCGGCAGGCGGCCGAACCGCCAGTGCACCCGGGCCGCTGACGGGAACTTGCGCGCCAGTGCACAGGGCAGGTGTACCGCACCGTAGCCGGCGGCCAGATTCTCGGTGTGCAGGCGACGCACATTTTCGACCTGTTCCTGCAACAAGGCCATCAGCCTTTCCTGCATGGGCACCACACAATCCTTATCACCCTTTCCGCTGCGCACGATAATCTGCCGGTACTCGAAATCCAGGTCGCATACCCGCAATCGCACGCATTCCAACAAGCGCAGACCACTGCCATACAGCAGGCAGCCCACGCGCAGCAGAATTACATCCAGACCAGTCGAACTTGTCAGCCCACGCAGATTTAACCATGCCTGTAAACAGGACACGCAGGGCGTCGACCATTTGCCTGAATTGCCAGTCGGCGAGTAATTCGCTGCTGCCTTTGTCTTTGAAATAGCCTTCAAGGTCATCCGCAGTGAGCGTCGAAAGACGTCGCCCGGACCGCGCCTTGATGAAAACCTCGGCGTGCCGGAGTGCCAGCGGCGGGCACGCTCCGGCAGGTTGTAAGCGATTGTTTTCAAGATGTACCTGTCCCGGAAACGGGAAGTGGCATCCTCCATGACGTAGACTCCAGGCAAACTGACGATCATCCTTGATCCATGCAGGAGTTTTATGGGAGAGTGGGCCAATGTTAACCGGATTTACATATAGTTCTGTCTATCCTGGATACACAACTTTCTGTAAATTTAACTTTTAGGCGCAATATGTGGATTTGAAGTGGGTTATAGAAATCTCGCACGAAAACATCTTAAGTGTGCCGAAGAGCAACTAGATCAAGGCATAGATCAATGCCTTAAATACGCTGCGTTGGAGCTTAGAATGGCGATGGAGGCTCTTACTTATGATCGTGCTGCCGCTTATAAAGACGAATTTCCGCCGCAAGAGTATGAAACGTGGCAACCTAGAAAAGTAATGGCTGTTCTTCTAGATATCGATCCTATGACTGATAAAGATAGCTCTATCGCTATTGGCCAAGAAGAAAAGTATGGTGTTTCTGCGCCAAAGATGACTTCTCTTGGTACTGAAAAAGTCTTGGGATTGAAAACTTTAAAAAAGCACTATGATGCTCTGGGTAACTACCTTCATGTCCAATCACTAAAAAGTGTGCGATGTGGCAAGACAGTAGATTTCATAAAGTTTCGAAAACGATGTGAAGAGATTGCAAAGTTTGTGTCCAACGTTCTATCCTCGCCCGTTTACAATTGCACAATTGGTGTTTTTTCTAATTTAAAGTGCGTAGAGTGCGGTAACCCTATTCGTAAGCGCATTCCTAGTGGTGAAAGCGAGGTTACAGCTAAATGTTTTGAGTGTGGAGCAACATACACAGTTGTCGACGAAGGCGAAGGTAAATCTCAATGGGCTCCTCACCAACATGAGATAGAGTGTGCAAGTACCAACTGCAGTCATAAGATTGTGGTCTGGCATCATGAATTAGAAGTTGGTAGACGCTGGGAATGTCCAAGCTGCAAAGGGGAAAATACCTTCGTCCTCGCTATTAACTTTAAAGAAGCGCCTAACCAATCGCTCAATTCGACGCCAGAAAACGGCGCGAATTAGCTCAACCGTTAGCATCAAGGAGGTTAAAATAAATATTAATGCAGAAACCGTCAGTTTGGCTCAAATCATCTTCTACGTGGTGAGCCCACTGGTTACACTTTTGGCGGTGTTGGTAGCGTACATTGCGTTAGTTAAACAATCACGCCCTCACATTCTTGTTCAATACCGCCCTAACCCAGGAATTCAGTCCTTCATTGATTTAGTAGTAGAGAACATTGGGAATGGTATGGCAAGAAATGTCCAGTTTTCTCAACCAATACCAGCACAGTGCTTTGGTATTGAAAAGCCGGATGGAGAAGGTGGCGAAGCACTAGGTGGTGGATTTCCGGCAATTGCGGCAGGTCAGCAGTTCATTTTTGACGGTGGCCAGTACGCCGGATTGAAAAACCGTATTGGTGAAATGATGGAGATTCAGTTGACTTACGAATACATGAATCCTATAGGGATCCGGAGGAAGCGAAAGGAAGCATGCGTGCTGAGCATAACTCATTTGGAGGGTATGCCTTCCCGCACTAATGCAGAGCAAGCAATTGTTGATGCTTTAAAGAGCAATAATGTAACGACACTCCACA
>DRQL01000107.1 GCA_011371465.1 Gammaproteobacteria bacterium
ACGGCGTGGAAAATGGCGCGGAAATGGACCGGTTCCTGGCAACCAACACCCCGGATCTGATTATTCTCGACCTCATGCTGCCGGGTGAAGATGGTCTCAGCATCGCCAAGCGCCTGCGCAGCAGCCACGCGCTGCCGATCATCATGCTTTCCGCCCGCGGCGAGGAAGTGGACCGCATTGTCGGACTGGAAGTCGGCGCTGACGATTACCTGCCCAAACCGTTCAACCCGCGTGAACTGCTGGCCCGCATCCGTGCTGTGCTGCGCCGGCCTGCGACGACTGCTGAAGCCTCCCCGGGGAACGAACAGACCTTCGAATTCGGACCATTCAAACTGGACACCGACAGCGGGCAACTGACCCGACAGGGAGAAAAAGTACCCCTCACCAGTGGTGAGTTCTCACTGCTGCATATTTTCGTCCGGCACCCCAACCAGGTGCTGAGTCGCGACCGGCTGATCGATCATTTAAAAGGTTTCGAACGCTCGCCCTATGATCGCAGTATCGATGTCCGCGTCACCCGCCTGCGTCGCAAGATCGAGGCAGACCCGGCAGCCCCGGTCTACATTCAGACGGTGTGGGGAGAAGGTTACCGTTTCACACCAGGCCCGAAAACGGCTCCTGCCGATCATTCATGAACAGTCCCCGCACGCTGTTCGCCCGCACAGGCACAACCCTCGCCGTTGCTTTTGCCGTGTTTCTGCTGTTCTCGGTTGCGGTCGTTATCGCCTTCATCCTGGTCCCGGTTGCCCGGCAGGCAGCGGAAGACCTGGCGGCCCTGATGGTGCTGTCCGCCCAGACCTGGATTGAACTCCCGGAGACGACACGCCCGCTCTTTGAACGCCATCTCCTTGAAGAATACGAGCTCAGGATCGGTATTGCGGAAGGTGTGTTGCCGGACACACTAAACCCGCTGCCGTACCTTCGCTTCCTGGAGAAAGCATTGCGTGAACGTTCAGGTGTACCGGTCAATATCACCAGCCAACAACTGGATGGCACCTGGTACTGCGCGGATATACCCATGGGACAACGACTCATCCGGGCCTGTTTTCCAAGATCACGCATCGGCGCCAGCCCGCCACTGGCCGTACTGCTGGTCATCCTGGCCGGAGCCGTTGCCATTCTGCTGACAACACTGCTACTGGTACGCCGTCTTACCGACCCACTGGCGCGCCTGTCTGCGGCTACCTCCGTCATCAAGCGCGGCGAAGTCCCCGCCCCCCTGCCGGAAACCGGCCCACGCGAACTGGCGGACCTCACCCGCAACTTCAACAACATGGGACGCGAGCTGGGCGAACTGCTGGAAAACCGCACGACGCTGCTGGCCGGCATTTCTCACGACCTGCGTACACCCCTTACGCGCATGCGCCTGGCACTGGAATTACTCACAGCGAAGACGCCTGACAGGAATCTGACAGACCGCCTGCAGCACAACGTGGAGGAAATGGAACGCCTGATCGGCTACACCCTGGAACTCGCGCGCAGCCTGGAATCCCACGAGGAGGAAGAAGTGGACCTGCGCGAATTCATGGATGGTATCGTTGGCGAATACAGGCAGGCGGGTAAAACCATCGAATGGCAACCGGGTGTCTGCTGCTACTGCTCGATCGACACGCTGGCGCTGCGACGCATTCTGACCAACCTGATCGATAACGCCATCCGCTATGGCGGAGGCACACCAGTTACGGTGCACTGCCACTGCAACCCGGTAAAAGCAGTGATACAGGTGCTGGACCGTGGCACGGGCATTCCGGAGCGTGATATCGAAGCGGTATTCCGCCCCTTCCATCGCCTGGAATCATCGCGCAGCCGACGCACCGGCGGCAGCGGTCTGGGGTTGTCCATCGCCCGCCAGCTGGCCGATGCGCACGGCTGGAGCATTACACTTTCTGCACGCGAGGGCGGCGGCACAGAAGCGCGGATCGAGATTCCCCGTCAGCTTACCCGTTCCCCCGCTCATCATCCCGGATCAAGCCGACCGGCGGCCCGTAGCGAATAACCGGGCGGTAAGAGCCGGTTACCCCTCTCTTGCAGGCGGACACGGGAACCCCCGTAGCGGTTTTTGCATACCGCAATACGCTTCATGTGCAGCCACGCAGCGCCAGCGCTGATCAACGGCCGCGACCGCCACCACCCTGGCCATACCGATGCCCCTGTCCGCTACCATTGCCCTGACCGTAGCGATAACCCTGTCCGTTACCACTGCCCTGCCCGTACCGGTATCCCTGGCCCCCGCTACCGCCCTGTCCATAGCGGGCACCCTGCCCGCTCAAGCTGTTTTGCTCGCGGAAGCGGCTGCGCTCCTCAGGGCTCATCGACTGCTGCCGGTTCCTCATTTCCGAGCGGAACGCCTCATGCTCCTGCGGCGACATCTCGCGGACCCGTGATCGCATCTGCATCATCTCTTCATTGCTGTAGGAAGAATAATCGGCTGCGGTTGCGCCACTCACCAGGCCCAGCGCCATCACCAGGCCTGATCCGGCCCTGTATAAACTCTGCTTCATCGGTAGTCTCCATATTGGTCAGTAAAGGTCCCGACAGACCGGCGCCGGGAAGAGGCGCAGGCTGACTGAGCGGAACATGCTAGAGGTCAGGTGTTTCACCATGATTTCTGAATCCTGTTGAACTGTTTCAGGTTGTTTCAGGGAGCAGGCAGAAACATCCTGTAACACCTTGCGGGTTCCGGGAACGCTTCTTCATGCCATAATAACGGTCACCAACCGGGTCGGGATTCTCCCGGCAAACGATCATCAGCCGGTTTTTTAACATCGTGGAGCAGGCGCGTTATGTGCAGATTTTGCTGGATACTTGTAGTTGTGCTGCTGGTTGCGACCGGCGTACTGGTTGGAAAATTCATTATTGTCGGCAAAACACGGCTCGCCACAGACGGGCGCACCGCCATTCTCCTGGAGCCGGCCGAGCGTGACCTGATCCTTACCGAGATGCGTGCCTTCCTGGCCAGCGTGCAGGGTGTACTGGTGGCCACCGGAAACGATGACATGAAAACAGTAGCCGAAGCCGCCGGAGTATCAGGGATGCCACCCCCGGGACAGGTTCCGGATGCCCTGGTAGGAAAACTGCCCCTGTCCTTCAAGACCCTGGGCTTCGACACCCATAAACGCTTCGACCAGCTGGCCCTGGATGCCGAGCAGCTCGGCGACAGGGAACATACCCTGGAGCAGCTCGGAGAACTGATGAACAACTGTATCGCCTGCCATGCGCAGTATCGGCTGGAAGCGGTAACCGGAGACTGAAAACCGCGATCTGCAAACGAATAGCAGTGTGATTCCAGGCATTTGTCAGATTACGCTGACGCTAATCTGACCTACAACAGATTTTGACCAGTACCGCACAAACACTGACACAACACGTAGGTCGGGTTAGGCGCGAAGCGCCGTAACCCGACAATCCACCGCAAACCATCCTCTCAATGGCTATGCCGGGCAGGCCCCGAGTCCTGGACTTCCAGGCTGGATATCTCGGTTTCCTCGAAGTAATGCACA